>JBJEFO010000115.1:0-4679 GCA_051874135.1 Lysinibacillus sp. | reverse complement strand
AGGTAAAAAATCAGGCAAAGGATTTTATGAATATGGAGGGAATTAAGATGACAGTCATTACACAAGAAAGACAGATGATAAAAGACTTAGCTAGAAAAATCGCTACAAATTATTTAGTACCTGTTGCAGCAGAAGTAGATCGAACAGGTACGGTGAAAAAAGAGAATTTAAAGTTGTTAGCTGAAAGTGGATTATTCGGTGTTCACGTACCAGAACAATATGGTGGAAGTGGCGGCGATTATTTTACTCATTTAGATGTAGTTGAAGAAATTGCGAAAGGATGTGCTTCAACGAGTGTTGTGTTATCGACACAAGCGCTAGCAATTGCACCATTTTTAATTGCAGCTTCTCATGAGCAAAAATTAAAATATTTGGTTCCTTTAGCGCAAGGAGAAGTGTTAGGGTCGTTTGGTATTACGGAACCGCAAGCAGGTTCTGACGTATCTGCTGTGAAAACAACAGCCGTATTAGATGGTGACCATTACGTATTAAACGGCCATAAAATTTTTATTACAAACGCAGGCGAATCAAAAGTATACGTGTTTGTGACGAGAACGAGCGAGCATCGGACAAAAGGGATCACGTTATTTATCGTAGAAGACGGTACACCAGGTTTGAGCTTCGGTAAGAAAGAAGACAAAATGGGGATTCGCGGGTCTGTAACGAGAGAAGTATTTTTAGAAAATGTTCGTGTTCCGAAAGAAAATATACTAGGAGGTGAAGGGGAAGGATTCAAAATTTTAATGAATGTCTTTAATGAAACACGACCGGTAGTTGGCATTCAAGCGTTAGGTATTGCGAGTGCGGCGTTTGAATATGCGAGAGATTATATTCAGCAACGCCAACAGTTTGGGAAGACTTTAGATCAATTCCAGTTAGTTCGCGTAAAAGTTGCTGAAATGTTCACTCAAATTGAATCTGCTCGTTTCTTAATTTATGAAGCAGCTCGTCGCATTCAATCAGAAGATAAGCAAGTACCGCTTTATTCTTCGATGGCAAAATATTATGCAACGGACGTTGCAATGCAAGTAACGACAGACGCGGTGCAGCTTTTAGGAGGAAACGGTTACATTAAAGATTATCCAGTAGAGCGTTATATGCGCGATGCAAAAATCACGCAAATTTACGAAGGGACAAATCAAATTCAACGTATTATTATCGCGAACGAATTGCTTAGTTAGGGGGAATTATATGAAAAATTTATTTTCATTAGAAGGAAAAGTAGCTGTAGTAACTGGAGCTGGGCGAGGAATTGGACGTAGCATTGCTTTAGGATTTGCAGATGTAGGTGCAAAAGTAGTGGCGTGTGCGCGAACAGAATCGGAACTAATTTTGCTAAAGGAGGAAATTCAAGCAAATGGTGGAACTTGTGAATATATTACTTGCGATGTAGGTCAAGTAGAGCAAATCGAACGTGTTATTAATTATACAGTAGAGACATTTGGGTCAATTGATATTTTAGTTAACAATGCAGGTATGACCAAAAAAATTCCAGCACTCGATTTAAGTCTAGAAGATTTTGATCAAATTATTCGTGTCAATTTAACAGGAGTATTTGCGTTTGCACAAGTAGCTGGTCGCAAAATGGTGGAGAAGCAGTCAGGTGTGATTATTAACATTTCTTCCGTAGCTTCTGAATTAGGGCTAACAGGATCTGTAGCATATGCTGCCAGCAAAGGTGGCGTCAACCAAATTACAAAAACGCTTGCTTTAGAATGGGCAAACTTAGGTGTGCGTGTAAACGGGGTTGCTCCAGGTTATGTTTTAACACCTTTAGTTGAAGCGGTCACAAAAGTGAAGGAAGGTTTTGAAGATAAAATCAAAGATCGCACACCGATGAACCGTTTAGCAACACCAGAGGAAATGGTAGGAGTATGTATTTATTTAGCAAGTGATGCAGCTTCGTATGTAACAGGTGAAACGATATTTGTAGACGGTGGAATGAAAGCGTATGGATTATAAAATTCAAAGGGGCGTGTAGAGTCATGTTTAATATACCTTCAGAAGGATGGATTGCATTAGGTATTTGGATGACAGTTATCATTACTCCTTGGTTGTATTCAGCATTTTTAATAAAAAGAATTAATGATTCCGGTGTAGAGCGTTGGGGAGCAAATAAAGCAAAGTCTTCCGCTTCACAAATTAAAGTAGAAAAAGAGGTGAAAGTATGAGTATAGCTACTGCTCTTATTGCGATCATTTACATTTCTGTATTGTTTTATTTTATTGTTAAAGGAAATAAGAAAAGTTCGGATATTGATGATTTCACAATTGGCGGCTGGAGCATGAGCCTTGGGGTAAGTATTTTCTACTTCACTGCTACATGGGTTAGTGCTGCATCAGTATTGGGGGTACCTGGAATTTTATATACGAACGGATTTGCAGGGGTAACAGGTTGGTTTGCGGGTTGGTTTTTCGCAACAGCAATTTTACCGCTTATTGCGTACAAAATTCGTCGTCCGCTATTTCCTGTACGTACAATTCCAGAATATATGCGTTTACGATTTGAGCCTTACGCGAAAAAGAGTTTTTTACAAAGCTGGTCTTCTGTCATGATTATTTTCGGTTACATATCATATGTAACGATTCAAATTACAGGTATTGGTTATTTATTATCTCAAGTAACAGGTTTAAGTTATGTCGTCTCGATCTTTATCTTTTTAATATTTATTCTCTTAACTGTACTTGGTGGGGTTTGGTCAGTTGCTTTAACAGACGTATTAAATACGATTGTTATTATTGTAGGTCTACTTTTTGCAGCGGGTTTAATTTTAGTACAAGTCGGTGGCGTGAACGAATTATTTAGTCAAGCATCTTTGATTAATACACCGCCAGTCGTTGGTGCCGAAGCAACACCTGTAGGAGGTATTTTCAGTCCACTTGGAACATTTGCCTTAGCAGCGATGATCGGTATTTTCATTTCGAATTCTTTAGGAGCAGCTGTAGCACCGCACTGGCCGACACGACTATTATCAGCGAAAAATGTTAAAACAGCTATTTACACACCGTTACTATCTACATTTATTCTAGTGTTCGTATTTTTATGCTTACTAGTTTTAGGAATCGGTGGTCGCATACTAGTTCCAACAATGCCTGAAGGAATGGCAGCGGATCAAATTGTACCATTACTAATTGCAGAATATATGAATCCAGTCGTAGCAGGTATTTTAATTGCTGCAATTTTTGCAGCAGCTCTATCTACAGCGAACGGCATGATTTTACAAGCGGCGATTGCAACATCGTATGACTTATATCGAAATTTAAGTAATAAAAAGGTTGAAGATATTTCATTGATTCGTATTACACAAGTATTACTAATTGTTATATCAATAATTGCTTTCTTACTTTCTATTAATCCGCCGTCCTTTATCGCAATGATCGCCTCCTACGTATTCGGATTCTTCGGTTGTGTATTTATCGGACCGATTTTCTTCGGACTTTATTGGAAACGAGCAAATAAACAAGCAGCATACGTAGGTACGATTGTTGGTGGTGTCTCATACATTCTGTGTATCTTCTTACAAATTCAAGGAATTGTGACATTTGTTATTCCGCCAGTAGCAATTGGGATGGGTATTTCATGCTTAGGTATGTTAATGTGTTCGTTCATTTACCCGCCAGCACCAAAAGTTGCTTGGGAACCGTACTTTGAGGAAGATATGAGTGAAGATACAAAACTAGTTGTCAATTTAGCAATGAAACGTGTGTAATTCTAAATCCTGAATATAGAAATTCGATGTAATGGAACTCATGCTAGAGACGAGGATGATAGATTACTAGTCTCTAGTATGGTTTGAAAATGATATTTGGAGGGATATGATGCAATGGTTGAAAAGCTATCCGGATAACGTACGATACGAAATTGATATTCCAGTTACAACAATGGTTGATAAATTTTTTCAAGCAATTCAATTAACACCTTCGACGACAGCAATTATTGACGAACAACGTGAGATTACTTATGCGCAATTTGGTGACGAAGTATTGCGATTAGCAAATGGACTTCGCGGTCTTGGGATTCAAAAAGGGGATCGGGTAGCATTAATGCTTCATAATAGTGTTGAATATGTAGTGAATTACTATGCTTGTCTTGTAGTAGGAGCAATAATTGTGCAAAATAACCCACAATATACAAAACGAGAACTATATTATCAATTAAACAATACAAAAGCAGAAACATTAATTGTTGAACAGTCACTATTTGGTCAGTTTGAGGATTTGTTTGAACAAACGACTGTTAAACGAGTTGTTTTAAATGGGCATCATGAGAACTATTTAACAGTTCAACAATTGATAGCAGAAAATGAACCGTTAATTGAATTTCCATCATTCAATGCTATTGAAGACGTTGCGGTTATTCAATTTACAGGGGGGACAACGGGTGTATCTAAAGGGGTAATGTTAACTCATTACAATATTTATGCAAATGTAGAACAAACCCATGAGCTAATAGGTGTTTATACTGAAAAGAATAAAGAAGTTTTATTAAATGTTTTACCGTTATTCCACGTTTACGGGATGACAGTTGCAATGAATTACATGATCTTTTTAAAATCTACGTTAATTTTACAATCGAAATTTAATGTAGAAGAAACGTTACAGTTAATTCACCATAATAAGGTGACAATGTTCCCAGGAACCCCGACAATTTACGTTGCAATTAATCATTCTAAACATATT
>JBJEFO010000114.1:2136-4708 GCA_051874135.1 Lysinibacillus sp. | reverse complement strand
ACCCAAGGGCGAATGAAGTTTACGAAGAAATCAGGAAGCATTTCTTGTGGTGTCATTAAAACACCCATACCTAATAACATAACAACCATGAATAACGTAATGGCCGGTTTACCGATCCATGCAGTAATAGCTGATACTAATAAGAAGAAACAGAATGCTGCAAACGATACAAAGAATGCAACTAACAAGTAGCTTGGTAAGTTAATACCGGCGATCGTACCTAATGTTGCAACAGTGAACCCTGAGAATAGAGCGACAAGAACACCGAATAATACTTGCTCACCCATTAAACGTAACGTTTGTTGGCGAGTTAAAATGTCGCGTTTTAAAATACTTGATGTTGATAAGAATAAAATGAAACCACCGATTAACGCACCTACCCATGCAGGTACAGCCATTAATGTTGGGGCGCTACCGTTTGCTGTAGAAGCAGTAATTGGGTTAAATATTGTTTCCTCAGCAACAATTGGGTTTACAAGTACAGCAGCTTTGCTTGCATCAATTTGCTGACCGTCCAGCTGTGCTAAAAAGTTTGTAGAATATTGGTTGCTAAGTTGCGTAATTAAACCGTTTAAAGCTGTTTTTGCAACGTTTGCACCTGTCATGTTAAAGCCTTGGTTAATGTACACTTTAATTGTTGCTGCACTGTTGTTTGTTAGTGCATTTTGAACTGAATCATTATAACCCTCAGGAATAACTAATGCTGCGTAGTACGCTTTATCATCAAATAAATTTTCAATATCTTCTTCCTTTTCAGTTGTAAAAGCTAACATCGGCTCTGCACCATCAACGCCTTTACTCATCTGCTCAACCGCTGTTTTTACAGCGTCTACATGTTCACCTGAATCATTGACAATAAGGGCAACTGGTAAATTTCTTACTTGTGGATCACCTTGAGCGAATAAGTTTACTGAGAATAGTGCAATGATTAAAATAACAGCAATAGGAGCAGCCCATGCTAATTTTTCTTTAAATAATCTCAATCTATTTCTTCCTTTCCCATTTTGAATAGGTTGTTTGGTAATACTTGTTTATTTTATAATTTTGAAATACACAAAAGCAATGAACAAAAGTGAACAGGTTGTTGAATTTTCAAACGGAGGTGTTTTTTTGTGAGTATTTATGCGGAGAAAAATCGAAAAACAAAACAGCTTATTCAAACATCGTTTATGCAAATTTTAGAGCATAAGTCGTTTGAATCGATTACAATCGGGGACATTACGAAACATGCACAAATTAATCGAGGGACCTTTTATTTGCACTATACCGATAAATTCGATTTGCTGGACAAAGCCGAGCAGCAACTTTTTGCGGATTTGGGCAATCATATTGATGAATTGCAATCGAGCTACTCATCTGCCAATACGTTTGAAAAAGGCCAGGAGCAATTAGCTGAAGCATTATTTAGCTCTATTAAAATGCATTCGCCCGTATTAAAAATCTTTTTAAGTAATCACGGGAGAGCCGGTTTTCACATCCGATTTAGAGATGCCTTTTCACAAAAAGTGCGTGTTAATTTAGAGAAAAATGAAAGCGTCTATGCAAATTTAAAAGTCCCAATGGATTATTTTTTATCGTTTATCACATCCGCTTTTTTAGGGCTAATTGAGCAATGGTTTCAAAATGGTTTAGATAAAACTCCTCAAGAAATGACCGCAATTTATATTGATATTATTTTGTTTATTCAACATAAATAGTGGCGGGGAAGAATGTAATATACTTTCTCTTACATAGGTTATAACGGATTCCTACTAGTGGAATTCGTTTTTTGTATAAATAAAACAAAGAAAAACAAACTAATAAGGCAATGGCATAATGAATGAGGAGTGAAAACGATGAAAAATGACAGACATGATGTGTTTAATAAAAAGTCTGAAAATGCACTAAGTTTGGAGAAAATGATTGAGAATACGAAAGAAAATATTGAAGAAGCTGAAGTTAGTATGGAATTCGCAGCGCCCGAAGAACTAGAAAATTTAAAGGACAAAAATGCCCATCGTAGAACGTCAATCGCCCAGATGGAAGAGCAAATGAAGGAATATCGGGCTAGAAAGAAATATTAACATAGACCTTGCTATAAGGTATATGATAAATACGCCATGTCTAATATGGACGTGGCGTATTTAATTAAGAAATGACGTACAATTACTTGTTATTCTTATTTAGTTCTATCGTGTGTAACCAATCTTGAAATTGTCTTAACGGATAGTATGTATTGCCATTTAATATGACTTTAGGTGCACCTGGATATTTAAGTAACAATTCTTGAATTTCACTTTCTCTTAAATTAATATAATAATGTAATTCATTTTCTTTTATGAAATAATGATAACTCGAGTCTTTTTTAGGGTTACCAAAATTTCTTAAACCTTCACTTATAAAATAGCCTAAAACAGCTAACCCAATTGCTATCCAAATAAAATCCATCTCTATTTCTACCTCCTGTTCTCCATTTGTTATTTCTCATTTTTGAAAACTGTAATGACCACACTATGCCACAAACCGTTATTTAACTTAATCCGCCAATAGTTTTAAATTTTTCCTTGTATAATATTTTACGAAAGTATAGTAA
>JBJEFO010000114.1:0-2036 GCA_051874135.1 Lysinibacillus sp. | reverse complement strand
TTTATGAGTACAATTGAAAAAGCTATTATTTTTGCAGCGAAAGCACATAGAAATCAGACAAGAAAGGGGACAGATATACCTTATATTACGCATCCTTTTGCTGTTGGTATGTATTTGCAAAAGGCGAACTGCTCTGAAGAAGTGATTGCTGCAGGGATTTTACACGACACATTAGAAGATACTGAAACAACTTTTGATGATTTGAAAGAGTCATTTGGGGAGCACATAGCTAATCTCGTTTTGGCGGCATCTGAACATGACAAAAGTTTGCCTTGGGAAGTAAGAAAACAGCATACGATTGACATGTTAAATGAAGCATCTTTAGAAGAAGTTCAAGTAATTGTCGCTGATAAATTGCATAATTTGAAATCTATTCGGACGGACCTCAATCAAAATGGGGAAATAATCTGGCAACGTTTTAATCGTGGTAAACGAGATCAACACTGGTACTATGCTAGTATAGTGAGTGCTTTATCTAATAGAAAAAAACAATGTCACATGATTGACGAATTGGAAGGGGAAGTAATTGCCGTTTTCGGTTCTTTAGATTCTCCTTCAAAATAAGAAATATCGTTCCTTTTTTGCGCATAGTTTTACCATTCACAGCAATCTTGCATCTGTCCTATCGTATAAGAATATATCCCATTTATTTTGAGAATAATATTACTGTCGTAACTAAAATAGATAGTTAATATGAAGGAACGGTAGGAATAAAATGACATGAAGTTTAAACAGTTTATGAGGCATCCGGGCTTCATTGCTTCGGTGTTTATGGGTATTTTTTATGCGGTTGCACTGCTGTGGATTTTTTTAATTGCTTATTCAGCATTACCGGGAAATACGAATAATCTAAAAGTTGCCATTGTCAATGACGACGTAGGGGCTTTAGGCGAACAAATCGCAAACGAATTAAGCAATAATTTGCCATTCAATATTGAATGGGGTGATACGAATGAACAAGCATTACAAAAGCTAGATAACAATAAAGTCGCACTTGTCATTCATATTCCACAAGATTTTTCTGCGAATGTACAAGAGGGTGAAACGGCTGAAATTGATTTCACAGTGAATGGCGCTACTTCCTCAGTCGTTACTTCTACAATGAAATCAATTGTTAACGAATTGGATAAACAATTTAGTACAAGCTTCTCAACACAAGTAGCTCAACGCGTTTTAATGAACATGAATGTACCAGCAGAACAGGCTACTACAACGGCACAGCAAATTGAAAATGCCTATGTAAGTAATTACGTTATTAAAAATGAAGTACCAAAAGGTATGCAAAATTCGATGCTACCGATGTTTTTACCGATGGCTTCATATGTAGGCGCAATGATTGCCGCACTGCAATTAATACAAGCGTATACGCAAAATCGTGGTAAAGCATCTCGCTTTAAGTTATTCGGCTATGTACAGCTATCAGCATTTATTGTTGCGGTTGTATCATCCATTTTTGAGTTGATTTCCGCTTATATCATTACAGATTTAAATACCGATATTATACTTAATGTAGCAGGCCAGCAAATTTTATTTTATATGACGGCATTTAATGTGTGTGCGATTTTCACGCTTTTACTTGGTCAAGTAGGAGCGATTGTAAATATTCCAGTGTTGCTATTACAATCGATGACGAATGGTGCAACAATGCCTCGTGAAATGATGTATGGATTTTATGAAGTAGTAAGTTACATTACGCCAATGTATTATGCAGTAAACTCGTACTATGCGGTAATGTTCGGTTCTACAGAGCAGTCACCATTTATATTCGGCTTAATCACCGTATTTGCAGGGGCGTTATTAATCAACTTATTAATCGTGACATTTCATCATAAAAAAGAGCCAGCGCCAAAACAATAATAGTGTAGGGGCTACCCCATAAGTTTCTAATATGGGGTAGCCCTTCCTTTTATTAAAAAATAGCTGTTATAGAATATTGCTTCTTTCATATCGTATTTTCAAAAATGATTTTTCCTCATATCGAGTTAAATAAAAAAACGGTTCAACATCAAAATCAGTGCTTGCTAAAAAAGGATAAA
>JBJEFO010000113.1:1367-4719 GCA_051874135.1 Lysinibacillus sp. | reverse complement strand
ATGGTTACACTCTGTGTAATAAAAGATAGCATTTTTTTGATACAATAAAGATTAACAAAATAGCTATTTAGGTTAACGCTAAAGTGAGGTGAGGACCATGTATAGAACAACAGAAGAACGACTTCAAGCACTCGAGAAACAAATCGCGAGACAGGATTTTCAAATTCACCTACTACAAAACTTAGTAGCAGATCATCAAAAATACGGCATATACCAATACGTTATTTCAACTAATATGAACGAGCATACCTTTTATTTACTTCAACAATTAACAAAGGATTATGAAAAAAAGCTTGAGCAGGCTGAGGAATTTACGTTAAATGAGTATATCGCACAGTTTCGAAACGTTTTAGCTCGAGAAGGCGTCTATTTAACAAATGCAGAGCTTTCGGATTTTGTACCTAAATGGCTAGGTGGTACACTTGGAAGCATCGGCTTTTCGTTACCATTATATGCACATTTTTATTCTACTGATAGAGCGGATTAAATCGCTCTTTTACTATTTGCAATGAGGTGATTTTATACAACTTTTAATAGAAAAAGCACTCTCCCAGTTCGAGACAAACAATACAATTTGTCAAATCCGTGCCGTTTCTGGTGGCGATATAAACGAAGCATTTCTCGTGGAAACTTTGAAAAGACAATATTTTGTTAAGTTAAATTATAAACAGTCAATTGATTTCTTTCAGTTCGAGGCAGATGGATTACAGAAAATTGCTGATACGAAGACAATTGCTGTACCACAAGTATACGGCGTAACAGAAATTGATGGAATACCGATGCTTTGGCTGGAATGGATAGAAGGTCATAAAACGAAGGACACAGCAAAATTATTAGGTGAGCAACTAGCTATGATGCATTTATATGAAGGACCTAACTTCGGCTATGAAAAATCAGGTTATATTGGTAGCTTACAGCAAAAAAATGCATTGTATGATGACTGGCTATCTTATTATCGTGATGTTCGATTGAAAGGACAACTTGAACAAGGCCGTGCTCGTGGCTTCATTCGTGGACAGCGAGAGGCACTGCTTGTGAAACTACTTGAACAGTTACATGAGTGGATTCCAACACAACCTAAAAAATCCATTTTACATGGGGATTTATGGGGTGGCAATTGGATGGTTGGTATTAGGGGGAAACCTTACTTAATTGACCCGGCTGTTTTATACGGTGATCATGAGTTTGAGCTAGCGTTTACAGAGCTTTTTGGTGGCTTTAATGATGTCTTTTACGAGGCTTATCAATCAATATTTCCACTTAGCTTAGAATATGACGAACGGAAAGAGATATACCAACTTTATTACTTGCTCGTGCATTTAAATTTATTCGGCGAATCTTACGGTGGCGCTGTTGACCGGATTTTAAGGAGATATGTAAAAAAGTAGGCTATACTGTAAATGCCTACTTTTTCACATCTAATCAACTAATAATTTTTATTTCATAAATCCTTGTTTTTTCATGCTGTCGACGATAGAACTGTATCCGCTATAGCCTTTTGAGTAGAAATTTGCAACTCCTTGCGTCCAAGTGCTGTTTGCACCGCGCTTCTTACTATATGAAAGCATTTCCTCGTTATAAGCTTCTAACTGCTCATGCGTTGTTTCCTTATATGTATTCGTATGAATGACCGTTTCTCGTGGTAGACGCGGCTTCACAGGTGGTTGCTCGTCCGGATAGCCGATACATAGCCCCGAGATTGGAAATACATACTTTGGTAAAGCTAGTAGCTGGATAATATCGTCCGTTGCTCTACGCACCCCGCCGATAGCGACCGTTCCAAGACCAAATGACTCAGCTACTACAATCGCTTGACCCATTGCAATGCCCACATCCGTCGTAGCAATTGTTAAATAATCAGGTGAATCGATTTCGAATTCTACCCCCTCGTATTCACATGCTTTTTGAATACGGTTAAAATCCGCGCAAAACACTAAAAACTCCGCAGCGTCTGCAATATACTTTTGATTTCCTGCAAGTGCTACTAGTTGTTCACGAGCACCTTTATCCGTTACGCGAATAACGGAATACTGTTGACCGTTAATCCAGCTTGGTGCCATTTGAATTGCTGTAAAAATATTTTCCATCACCTGTTCTGGAATTGGTTTATCTTGATATTTACGAATAGAAGTATGTTGTTTTATTTGCTCCATCATGCTAATCTACCTCCCTTTTGATATTATTTTATACTAGCACAACCGGATTATCCAAATATTCCGTTACATTTTTAATTAACAGAAAAAACCTCGCGTCAAATGCAAGGTCATTCTCTTTCTTACTACAGTTATAGTGACTGGGCTTTTTTAAAATTACAGTAAATTGTCCGTCCTAAAAAGCTTGCAATTTCTTCAATCGTTTCATCGATTTCTTCTTCAAACACATCGTTTTTTGTAAAGTAACTATGCACAAGACCAGATGCAATCGATTGTTTTACAAGTACACCTGATTGCTGTAACTTCTTCGCATAAGCTAAACCTTCGTCTCGTAATACATCATTTTCTGCAACTAATAAAAATGTCGGTGGTAACCCTGTAACATCTGCTTGTATCGGTGCAAGTAGCGGATTATGTGCGTCTTCAGGCACTCGAATATAATAATCCCCAAACCATTTCATTACATCACGATCAAGCCCGTAATTTTTAGCATACGTTTCATAAGAATGACTAGCATACGATAAATCTGTTACAGGATACAATAAAATTTGTGCATCTATTTGAATGTCCGCTTCCTTTGCTAACAATGCTACCCCTGTTGCTAAATTTCCGCCTGCACTATCGCCAGCTACTGAAATAATGCCATTACCTCTTAGTTTCACAGCTTCATTTTTCACCGAATAAAACGCATCATATGCATCGAATAATGGAATTGGAAATTTAAATTCCGGTGCTAAACGATATTCAACCGATACGACAATTGAATTTGTTTTTTCGGCAAGCAATGTGCAGCTTGCATGACACGTATTTAAATCATTCAATACCCAACCGCCACCATGATAATAAACAATAATTGGAAAATATCCTTCTCCTGCTGGCGTATAAATGCGTACTGGAATTTGTGCGCCGTCTCGAGCCGTTATCGTTCGATTATCAACTGTAGCGACATTCCCTGTTTTCACTTGAACAGATGGCAGTGCAGCTCTCAAAGCTCTAGCTCTTTCGGCTGTCATCGTCGTCAATGAAGGCAATCGATTGAATTTAGCTAAGTATCGTTTTGTTTTCTCTTTTAAATATGTCATATACGTCACACCTTCCATTACCTTTAATTCCGATAAACTTAATATACTTTAATCATATAGTATTTTACATATTATTGCAAATGAAAATATTAAATCTCGGAGCAAATCTTTACTATG
>JBJEFO010000113.1:0-1267 GCA_051874135.1 Lysinibacillus sp. | reverse complement strand
GTGATTTTAAACAATTAAAAAAATCTTAGTGAGCGAACCCACTAAGATTTACTTACATACGTTTTAATTTTTCATATTCTAACTGCAACTTTTCAATACGTTTACGCCCTTCTTCACGGTTGCGAATTGTTTCTGCTTGAATTTGTTTTGTCTCTTGAATTCCTTGCATAATTGTTTGCCATGTCGTTTCAATCGTTTCAACTGAAATGCTAGGTGAGCCTGATTGACGTGCAATATTTACCGAATTTTGACGAATATTTTCTGCATTTCGAATAAGCATTTCATTCGTACGTTTGTCTAGTTCTGCCATCGAATCCGAAACTAGCTTTTGGCGTTGAAGCGTTACTGCGTGAATTAGACCTTGTTTGAAAATAGGAATCGTTGTAATAAACGCTGAATTAATTTTTCCAATTAAGTGGTTATTGCCTTGTTGCATTAAACGAATTTGCGGTGCAGATTGGAAGCTAACTTGTTGCGCCATTTCTAAATCATATTTACGCTGTTCGAGTAGCTCCATATTGCGGCGTAGTGTATCTAATTCCATTAATGCTTGTTGATCGCCTTCATTTCCGCGCGACTCAAGAATAGGTAGTTGTGCTTGTAATTGTTCGACCTTTACTTCTATTGCAGCAACATGCTCACTTAATGAATGGAAGTAATTTAAGTTTTCTTCGTACATTTGTTCAAGTTCAATCGTATTTCGCTTCATTTCTGTTTCATATTTTTGGATTTCATAATGAACAGCGTCAACTTCCTTGCTCATAGTATCGTATTTCGCTAAAATACGCTCTAATTGCTCTTTGCTACGACTGAACATACGCTTTAAAAAGCCGCCCTTTTTCTCTTCTTCTAAAATTTCTTTCGGATCAAAGCGGTCCATAATTTTATTTAAATTATTTAGCAACGCACTCGATTTTTCAAGGTTGCTCGTTTTTATTGTTGCAAGCATACGATCTGAAAAAGTAGAAATACCTTTTGCTGTATCTTTACCAAATTCTAAAACCGCAATTTGATTTTTTACGTCTATTTTATCAGCTAGTTGAAGTACACTTGGCTCTGTTTTTAACTTTAGCTGACGCTGACGAATTTGAGATAATTCCTCATTTGATACAAGTTGTTTTGGTTGCTCTACAATTACTTCATTTTTTGGTTGTTCAGTTGATTCTAATTTTGCATCTAAATCTTCAAATAATGGATTTTTCATATCTGACATTTAAATTCCTCCGTTCTACTCTAAATACTTAACCCTACTTTACCATACGATTCT
>JBJEFO010000112.1:0-4769 GCA_051874135.1 Lysinibacillus sp. | reverse complement strand
TCGTATAGTTTACGAATTTAAATGAATGTTAGCTCTATTATCTAGCAAAATATTAGTTAAAAAATGAACAATTCAATTCTTGTAAGCGAAAACATTCGTATTTTACTTAAAAACGTTCATTTGTTTACAGTAAAATACGTGTCATTCTCTTGTGAGAAATGGTACACTGTACATGAATATATTTGAAAAGAGGGAATCTTTAGTGAGAATAGCTATTTCTTCAGATCATGGCGGAAATAACTTACGTAGAGAAATTATGGAGCTTTTAGATGAGCTACACATTAGCTATGAAGATTTTGGTCCACAAACAAACGATTCTGTAGACTATCCTGATTACGCAAGACCAGTAGCAGAAGGTGTTGCATCTGGCAAATTTGACCGTGGTATTTTAATTTGTGGTACAGGAATTGGTATATCAATTGCGGCAAATAAATTTAAAGGAATTCGTTGTGCATTAGTGCATGATGTATTCTCAGCGAAAGCAACACGTTGTCATAATGACTCAAACGTCTTAGCGATGGGTGAGCGCGTAATTGGTCCAGGTCTAGCACGTGAAATCGTAACAACGTGGTTAAATACAGATTTTGAAGGCGGGCGTCACATACGTCGCGTTGAAAAAATTGCTGAGTTAGAGGGGTAATAGCTTATGACTTTACAGCATTTGAAGCAGGAAATGGCACAATTGTTGAGTGAAGTAGAAGAGCAAATTACCTTTCGTCCGAAGCAGCTATTCGTCGTTGGTTGTTCTACCTCGGAAGTGTTAGGTGAGAAAATCGGTACAGCTGGTGCAGTAGAAGTTGCGAATGCTTTATATGACGAGCTAGAATGCTTTGCGAAGAAGCATAATCTTTATTTAGTTTTTCAAGGTTGTGAGCACATTAATCGGGCACTTACGCTTGAACGTGCCGCGGCAGAAAAATACCATTTAGAGCCTGTTGCAGTTGTTCCAGTAAGAACAGCTGGTGGTTCTATGTCCGCATATGCATATACGAAGATGGAAGATCCGGTCGTTGTTGAACAGGTGCAGGCACATGCGGGTATCGATATCGGTCAAACATTAATCGGTATGCATTTAAAGATAGTAGCAGTCCCAATTCGTACATCGGTGAAAAAAATTGGACAAGCGACCGTCACAGTCGCAAAAACGCGTCCAAAATTAATCGGTGGCGCACGCGCTCAATATGAGATTCACTAACGGCACAAGCCGAGAACTTAACTTTAGGGGGATATTTGATCATGGCATTTGAAAAATTAGCAGCACAAGATAAAGCAGTTCTAGAAGGAATTTTAGCAGAGAAAAAACGTCAAAACTCAAACATCGAGTTAATCGCATCTGAAAACTTCGTATCAGAAGCAGTAATGGAAGCACAAGGTTCTTATTTAACAAATAAATACGCTGAAGGCTATCCAGGTAAACGCTACTATGGTGGCTGTGAATTCGTAGACGTAGTAGAAGATATCGCGCGTGACCGTGCAAAAGAATTATTCGGTGCAGCGTATGTTAACGTACAACCTCACTCTGGTGCACAAGCAAACATGGCTGTTTATCATACAATTTTACAACCAGGTGATACAGTTCTTGGTATGAACTTATCGCACGGTGGTCACTTAACACACGGTTCGCCAGTTAACTTCTCGGGTATTCTTTATAACTTCGTAGAGTATGGTGTAACAGAAGATACAAACGTTATTGATTATGAAGATGTTCGTCAAAAAGCATTAGAATCTAAACCAAAATTAATCGTTGCGGGTGCTTCTGCATACCCACGTGCAATCAACTTTGCGAAGTTCCGTGAAATTGCTGATGAAGTAGGCGCCTACTTCATGGTAGATATGGCACACATCGCTGGTCTTGTAGCAGCTGGTGAGCATATGTCTCCAATTCCTTATGCTGATTTCGTAACGACAACTACACACAAAACATTACGTGGTCCACGTGGTGGTATGATTTTAACTCGCGACGCGAAATGGGAAAAAGAATTAAACAAATCTGTATTCCCTGGAATTCAAGGTGGTCCTTTAATGCATGTAATCGCTGCTAAAGCAGTTGCTTTCGGTGAAGCATTACAGCCAGAATTCAAAGACTACGCAAAACAAATTAAGTTGAATGCAGCAGCATTAGCGAAGAGCTTACAAGAAGAAGGCGTTGAAATCGTATCAGGTGGTACAGACAACCACTTATTATTATTAAACGTTAAATCTTTAGGCTTAACTGGTAAAGTAGCTGAGCATTTACTTGACGAAGTAGCAATCACTACAAACAAAAATACGATTCCTTACGATACAGAAAAACCATTCGTAACGTCTGGTATTCGTGTAGGTACTGCTGCTATTACTACTCGTGGCTTCAAAGAAGAAGATGCAACGGAAGTAGGTAAAATTATTGCTTCAGTTCTAAAAAATCCAGAAGATGAAGCGGTAAAAGCGGAAGCTCGTAAACGCGTTCAAGCGTTAACAGATAAATTCCCATTATACGCATAATTAAACTATTTAAAGATACTTTCTTTTATAAGGAGAAAGTATCTTTTTTTAATGTAATAATAATGAGAATATAACTTTTCGGTTGCGAAATTATAATATTTTAGTAGATAATGTAATAAAATACATATACTGCTGAAGGTTGATGTGAAAGGAGGTAAATAGTTTGTCAATGAAGTTTCTTTATCAATCAAATACCCTATTTCGTATATTGAAAAGTTTGGGCGATAAATCAAATCGGAATTATATTATTTTAGACAAGTCGTTTTCTATTATTTACTGTAACGAAAATTATACAAGTCTTACTGATTATACTTTTCAAGATATAGCTTATTCTTCTTTTAAAAAATTATTGCATCACATTAAATTTAATACGAAATTTGATGAAATTGAATCTCGCCTTCACAAAGGGAAAATTACTACAGTAGAATTAGTGCACACGCGAAAGAATAGCACAGCATTCTATGCAGACCTTGAATTTTTACCATTCCAAAACGACAATCATGAAACCGAGCTTATTCTCGTTTTTATTAAGGATGTTACGTTTACGCAACTACATAGTTTTTTAGAGCACTTAGAAAAAGAAATGTTTATAGCGATTCAAAAGGATGTTCCGTTTATTGAAAAAATGCAGCTTGTTTGTAATGGGATAGATCACTTATTCCATCCGTATAGCTTCACGTCTATTATCCTAAAACATGATGATCAGCTTCAGATGGTGCAGTCGGGTGTATTTCATCAAGGGAAACTGATCCATTACCCACTTGAAAATGCTTTAGAAGTGCGTTGTTATAGAAAGTTAATAGAACTCGAAACTTTTACTGTTTATGACGACATTCAAAATTTAACGATTCATCAACCGCATAAAGATATAGTAATAGCGAATGAATTTACTAGGGGTGCTATAATTCCGATTCAAAAGGCAGACGGTGAAAGATTAGGCGTTATGACTGTCTATTTCGAGGAGCAAAGTTATGATGTGGAAATATACATTCCGTTTATGGAAAGGATTGTAGATTTAATTGTACTTGCCTATTCGTATGGGGAAAAACAACAGCAAATTTACAAGTTAGCTTATATGGATAAGCAAACAGGAATGGCAAATCGATACGGTTTTATTCAACAGCTGGAGGAGTTAGGCGAGCTTTGTGGTGCTGTTTATTTAATTGAACCGAGTGAGTTTTCACGTATTGTTGAATTATACGGGCGCGATACAGGGGAAGCGTTAATTAAACAAATTTATGAACGCATTACAGAAAAATGTGGAAACGTGCAAGTAGTAGGACGCTTTACAAGTTCATCGCTTAGTATATATTGGGAATGTCACGCGCCGGAAATGCCTCCAATAGAACGCTTATTAAAATGTATAGTAGAGTTCCCTTTTATCGTAGAGAGTAAGAGCCTGTATATCACGTTGAAAAGTGGTGGTGCAGCTGTTGGACAGGGGAAATCGTTACAAGACGGAATTCGTCATGCAGAAAATGCCTTATCAGAGGCAAAAAATCATTCTGGTACATATGCAAAGTTTTATACGCAAGAAAGAGATGCTCAACTGGAAAAAGAATTGTTTATTTTACATCACTTAACAGAGGCAATTCGAAATAAAGAGATAACAGCCTATTTTCAACCGAAAGTAGAGCTGCGTAAAGGGCGAATTACAAGTATGGAGGCGCTTGCTCGTTGGATTTCGCCGACACTTGGATTTGTCTCACCAGCGGATTTTATTCCCGTAGCAGAGCGTGCAGGATTAATTCGTGAAATTGATTTGCAAATTATTGAACAAGTTTTAATATGGTTCCAAAAGCGCCAATATGAAGGGAAGCGAATCGTACCAATTGCTGTTAATATTTCCCCTGAGCATTTTTACCATCCGCACTTTATTAGCGAGCTAGAGTATTTAATAAAAAAATATTACGCGGATCCGAATTATTTAATTATTGAAATTACGGAAAGCTTAGGGCTTGAGGATGTAGAAAGAGCCCAAAAGATTATTCAAGATTTATTTGTGCGAGGGTTAAAAACGAGTGTTGATGATTTTGGAATCGGGTATTCTTCACTTAGTTACTTACAAAAATTGATGTTTGCAGAGCTAAAAATTGACCGTAGCTTTACGTCGCGTATTCAAGAAGTAGGGACATATGCAATTGTGCGTTCTATTATTCAAATTGCTTACAATTTAGAAATTGACGTCGTGGCAGAAGGGGTCGAAACGAAAGAACAAGTGGAAATATTGCAACAGCTCGGTTGTAAATGTGCACAAGGATTTTTATTTTATAAACCGATGTCGTTTG
>JBJEFO010000111.1:0-4774 GCA_051874135.1 Lysinibacillus sp. | reverse complement strand
CCGCACGTGCTTTATCCCCAAGGAGTCGCCAGCCGCCACTCCAATCAACTGGCTAAAAAATGATTTTGCCATTCAAAAAATTATAGTGAAGAGTCAATAAAGTGGCATTACTTTTTCATGAAGGAAAAGAATAGAATAGAACGCTCTTTATTAAAGCATAAAGAAGGATTCGCTTTTGCCGTAGCGCGGCACAGCCACAGGAGCCAAGGCCTCCTTTGCGACGAAAGCTTAGCGACAGGAGCAGGAGTGGGAAATAGCGTGTCTTTCCAACGCTAGTTCCTGCTCTGGCTGTGGCAAAGCGCGAAGGCTACGGACTTGAACGATGCTAAATAATGTGAATTGTTGTTTTTGAATTTGTTCATATCAAATAGAATCAGCAACAGGCAATTAAAAAGGTGTTGTTTCAATGACCCAGTCATTGAAGCAACACCTGTTTTTTTACATCGCTTGTTCTTCTTCTTCCGCACGTTCATGCGCAGTTGTTAAATAGAATAAGTCTTTAGGAATTTTAAATAAATCATATTTAAGTTCGCCGGTATTAATTTCTTCGTATAGTGCTTGGTGAGTATCGCGGGCACAGACAACGTAAGGGAGTTTTAATGCTGCGGCTTTTGAACGTTCATTTTCTTTGCGAATACGGAGGAAGATTGTGTTGAAGTCATAGTTATAAAATAACTCAGAGAGGAACAAATATTTCGCTTTTTGATTGTAGCCTTTTCCTTGATATGGCTTACCTATCCAAGTACCAAGAAAGCCGGCGCCGTCTTGCACGTCAAAAATGCTAATTGTTCCGATGGGCTGACCCCAATCATCCGTAATTGTCCGAGAAATAACTTTCCCGTTTTGTTCTTCTTCTATTAATTGTTTCGTCATAAACAAGTATTCCTCAGGTGAGGTTGCCTTTTGACGAACATAAGGAAACACTGCAGGGTGTGAAAGTAAATTGTATAATTCTGTAGTTTCGTGAAGATCTCGATGTTTTAACATGAGAAACGCCTCCTTTTTTAGGATAGTGTAGGCCATTGTTTTAACCTTTCATTTCGAGCTTGATTCCAACCTAAAATAATAGACGTCGAACTACCGTGCTGCCGTTAGTTTCCCTTCTATATTGCTTATGAAAATACAATATCGAAATAGCTTTTTATGTTATCAGTTTACAATAAAATAATTAACTAATGCAAGAAAATAGCTCGAAAGTGATAAAAAATTCTTATAATTGTAAATTTATTCTGAATTGTACGAAAATATATAATAACTTTTATTGAATGAAGTTCTTTTAAACGATAAGATAAATATATATTCGTGTGGAGGTGGTAAATATGGAAAAAGTACTATTAAAAGTTCATGGTTCAGGGAATACCTTTTATTTATATGAAACGACTGACGAGCAGGAGTTCGATTGGGTAGAGCTTGCCGTTTGGTTGTGCGACAAAAATAATGAAGGTGGGGCAGATGGCTTGCTAATTGTTTGCCCGTCTACAATTGCGGATGCTAAAATGCGAGTTATTAACGCTGATGGTTCTGAGGCATCGATGTGTGGCAACGGGTTGCGCTGTGTAGCTCGCTACGTTTGTGAAAAGCTACAAGTAAGTGAAGCACTTATTGAAACGATGAAAGCAAATTTAAAAGTGAAGAAAGAGCAACCGCTATTTAAACAATTACCAACCTACTCTGTTGAAATCTCTCCAGTGTCATTCGCTTTATCTTCTTTACCGATGTGGTATAAAAATCAAGACGTTATACGTAATGAAGTCATTGAAGAGTTTTCACCAACGATTCAATTTACTGCAGTTTCAGTACCAAACCCACATTTAATCGGAATTGTGAATGACTATTATATTAAGCATCAGTCTCATCAATTTTTGCTAGCACAATACTTAAATAACGAGAATGAATATTGTGCAGACGGCGTTAATGTAAGCTATGTTTACCCAATGACAGACGACAGTATTTATGTGCGAACGTATGAGCGAGGGGTAGGCTTTACAAATGCTTGTGGGACAGCAATGACAGCTTCAGCGTTAGTAGCAAATTTAAATGGAATCGTAAAATCTAATGTAGTAACGGTTTATAATCCAGGTGGCTTTGTGAAATGTGTCGTTAATAAGGAAGATGATGGATACAAATTACAGTTAATCGGAAATGCAACAGTAAAACAGTTATATAGATTACTAGTTTCCGATAATATTTTTAAATGGATACATTGTGAATCTACTGGTGAACAGGTAGAATATGAAGAGTGTATAAAATTTGTTGAACAACAAACAAATCCGTATTTAAAATAATCTCATTAATAGGTAGGTGTAATCATAGTGCAATCATTACTTTCAGAAAAACAATTGAACATGTTATTCAATAAAAGTAAAGACTTTGTATTTTTGTGCCAAAAAACGGACGGTGATTACACATATGTCTATATCAATGAAGCAGCAAGCGAAATTTTTCAAGAAAATGTAGTTGGTAAGAAGTTATCAGAAATACGTTCGGTTGAATTGACTGATTTGATTGTAAAATACTATAATATGGCGCTCGCTACGAATACGCAACAAAACTTTCAAGATTATACGTCTTTTAAATCGGAAGTGCGTAAATACGAAACAACTGTTATTCCGGTCATTGATGACGAGGATCAATATGTTTTAGCGATCACGAAAGAAATTGCTTTTGAACGAGACTTACAGGATAAATATCTTTTTATGCGAAGTGTGTTTTTTAAGACGTTTTTATCTACCGTTTTAATTTCAAAAGATTCGAAATTACTTGAGGCAAATTCAGCATTTATCGAAACGTTTAATATTGATATAGAAAAAATGCGCGGTAAAGACTTTTTAAATTTTAATTTTATCGATCAAGATACGAAAGAAGAGTTGAAAAAATATTTATTTGACGCTCAACAAGGCGATCATTTCACGACAAAATTAATTCGTTTTATCGATCGAGAAGGGATAACTCGAAGTTTTACAGCTACTTTTTCTCCATTAATGCAAGAGGAGGAAGTGGCAGCGGTATTTATTATTTTGCAAGATGTAACGGAATATATTGAGCAGGAAAAAGCGCTACGTCAAACATCCCATGGATTAGAAACATTTAAACGAGCGTTAAATTCAGCAGCAGATATTTCCATTACAGATACTAATGGTAGAATAGTATTTGTAAATGATCGATACGTTGAACGAGTTGGTTATACGAGAGAAGAGATTATTGGTCAAACACATCAGCTTGTCAATTCCCGTTATCATCCACCTGAATTTTTTCAAAACTTATGGACGACGATTTCTGGGGGAGAAGTGTGGCGAGGAGAAATATGCAATCGAGATAAATTTGGTGTCACATATTGGAACGATACGACAATTATCCCTTTAACAGATGTTAACGGAACAATTGTACAATATTTAGGTGTTTATTTTAACGTCTCAGAAAAGAAGCGCATGATGACGCAACTTCGCAACGTGGAACGCACATTTAGGGTGATTACGGAAAATACGAATGATTTAATTGTAATTACGTCTGAAGACGGTATTATAAGTTATGCATCGCCATCATATGTGCGATTACTTGGTTATGAAGAAGAAGAACTTCTTGGGAAATTTTATTCGCAATTTTTAGATGAAGAAAGTTTACAGGACTGGAATGCAGTTTTAAAAAACCTTCAAGATAATGCCCGTGAACAAAAAGTAGAGTTAAAGTTGAAATCCAAGCAAGGCGATTATTTATGGACAGAAGGGAACTATAATGCAGTCTTTAGCAATGATCATTACGGGCGATGTCAAATTATTATGCTTTCTCGAGAAATTACGGAACGTAAAGAAAGAGAAAATAGGCTAATGTTTATGGCTTATCATGATAGCTTAACGAATTTACCGAATCGTCGCTACTTGAATAAAGAATTTCCACATTTAATTGAAAAAGCAAAAGCAAGGTACGAATCGATTGCAATTGTCTATTTAGACGGGGATAATTTTAAAGAAGTAAATGATATACATGGCCATGATGTAGGAGATGAATTTATTCGTCAGTTTAGTAAAGCTTTAATGAAAAGTGTTTCGCTAGATGATTTAGTCGTTCGAGCTGGGGGAGATGAGTTTATACTTGTATTAACAAACCTTTCGCGAAATGAAGAACTGCAATTGAAACAAATTCAAGCGTTTATCGAACGAGTTCGAAACAAGTTACATGAAGGATGGTATATAGACAATCATTTCTTCCAACCGACGTCTTCGATGGGCATCGCCTTTTATCCGAAGCACGGAGAAACGCTGGAAAAGCTAGTTGATTTAGCTGACCAAGCTTTATGTGAATCTAAAACAAAACGAAAAAATAGTTATAAAATTTGCGAGTAAATTTTTGTACGCCAATCGGCTATGTGTTAAGTTAAATTTAACTTAATACATAGCTTTTTTAGTGGATAGGAAAGTATAAGTTTTCAAGGAAATCCACAAAGATGCAACATCATTTCGTGCTATTTTGGCGCGAAATGTGTTTTTCTAAATATTCGAATGTTTAGTTTTGTATGTATCTATTAGTAAAAAGGAAGATTGTGTTGTGAAAAAAATATTAATTGTAGAAGATGAAAAAAGTATTGCGCGCTTTTTAGAGCTAGAATTGCGTCATGAGCAATTTGATGTGACGGTTTGTTATGATGGCAGGGATGGACTAGAAATAGCTTTAGATGGGGGGTATGCTTGCATTTTGTTGGATGTGATGCTTCCTGGTTTAAATGGTATTGAAGTTTGTCGCCGAATTCGTAAGGAGTCTGATGTACCAATTATTTTAT
>JBJEFO010000110.1:1542-4830 GCA_051874135.1 Lysinibacillus sp. | reverse complement strand
AATCTTCAATTAAAAGAGCACCCATCATAAGGTGCTCTTTTAATTGAAATCAACAAAACTGTTTTAAAAACAACCCTATCGAACTACTATTTCTTAACAAAAAACATACGGGAAATCCCTACACCAATTGCCCCAATGATTAAGAACAAAATAGCACGAATTGTCATACTTACCATTACCAAATCAATTAAGAATAACTTTCCGACAGTAATGAATAAGACAACTAAACCGATATAGATGATTTCATTCTTACGAAATACAGCTTGCGTCTTCTTCAATCGGCCGTACCAAATGGCTGCTGAAGCATACACCATCCATAAAAATGAGATTGTTAAGCTATTGACGTCTGCATCGTCAGAAACAGCTCCTCCCATTTTTGTTACAACAATAAATAAAAGCATCATAAAGCTGTAAAAGAAAGCCTTATAGCCTTCCTTTGATTTACTTACCATAACCTGTGAAGATTTATATAAAATAAAGACAAATGTTGCAATCAATAGCAGGTGTGTGAAAAATGCCACTGAAGATATTTCATAAATCGGTGTTATCAAAGTCAATATTAATCCAAAGCTATAAATGACGCTTCCGATAATGACCTTCCAATTATTTTTCAAAATAAGACCTACATAAACAGCCAAGCAACCCTGAATTAAGTATAAAATCGTTTCGAATTCCTGATTAAACTGTTCCGAGAAAAATACAGCAGTGGTAAACATAGCTAATGCAAATGTAATGCTTGATAAGGTAGATTGCTTATCTTTCTTCACTTCCAAATAACTAAGCGCAAAATATGCAATAGCTATTATGAATAAGCCAATTGTCGATCCTTTGTTCAGATTGATTAGACTTAATACAAGTACAGTCCCGTTATATGCCAATAAACCTAAACGTTGGTTATAAAGGAACTTTCGATCTTTCATTAACTGATAGTACAATAGGACTTGGAATAATGTATAGATGACACTGATTTCAATCTGTAAATCTGTGACCAGAACTAAAGCAAAGAAAACAAATAAAACCAATTGAGATACTACATAGGCAACAAAGTATAAAATACGGTACAGCTTTTTAGCAGCGTAGAACAAGAAACTGATGGTCAACAATGTTTCGTATCCTAAAAATACATATGCATTAGGCTCTGCACTATTGATTAAAAACGGAACAAAAAATCCGCCTACTGCAACAAAAACAGCTAAATATTCCGATTTATGAATGTTTGCCATGTAGATCCCGGCTAAAATCCACAATATATTTAATAAAAAGGCCGCAGCAGCTGGCAAATAGTCATACAAATAATGTGCAGCAAAGGTTGTCAACACAAGTGCCGCCACGCTTCCACCTAATAAAACCAACCCGAGTGAAGCTCTTTTCGCTTTAAGCTGAGCATTCCCAAACCAATAGAAACCTACAGCCAACAAAACACCAAACAACAATCTTAATGGCGGAGTCAAAATACCAGCATCCACACCCGCCTTAAATAACCAAACGACACCTAATAGCATGATGCCGATAAATATACGCGGCAACCATATTTGACAAAGTTTTAATAAATCAAATTCGTTCTTTTTATGTACGGTTTCCACTTTTGGATTGGACGTTGGTTGCTCCACTGTCTGCTTCACTGCCGCTTCCTCTTGCTGTTTCTGAGCCATTTGTTTATTAATTTTTTCTTGTCTTTCTGCTTCCTGTTTAACCAGTACAGTTTGTTGTTTCTTTAAATCCGATACCATTTCATTCATCGTAACCATCGCTCGTTCGATGTTTTGTATCTTTCGTTCAAGTTCTCTGCTATTGATTGTCATTCTCCCCTTTCTAATTGTTTCTTAGTATAAGTTCCTGACACATCCAATTATTACATATTATTCTAGTTTATTAAACTACGAGTTTCCCTTCCGGCCATTGACCTCTGTCCTTTTTTCATTGATTAGTAAAAAAATTTAAAAATATGTCTATAATCACTTGCTTAAATTGTAATCAAACTGTAACATTTGTAATATATTAAATATTATACAAGTGTAATAAAATTGGAGGAATTATAAAGTGAGTACAACATCGAAGTGGCTAATTGCAATAATAACAACTATACTAATTGCCGCTGGGTCCATTTATTGGTACATCCACTCTACTGTTTCGGAATATCAAAATGCCTTTTATCCGAACGTTGTTATAGAGGGTGTAAATTTAAGTAAACTTACAAAAGAAGATGGGCAGAATCAGCTTGCTAGTATTATAGATCAATATAATCAAATTAACGTCACTATTACTGCCGGTGACCAAGTATTTCAAAAGCAATTACAAGATATCGGTGTTCAATACAATCTCGAAAAGCAAATTGAGGAAGCCTTTCAATTTGGTAAAAACGAATCGTTATTAGAACAATTTAAGCTTATTAAAGATCAAAAAGGACAATCATATACCCTTTCCTACTCAATCGATGAAACACTATTAAACAATTGGGTTACAGAAATTGAGCAGAGTATGGACATAAATCCTATAGATGCAGAAATCAAAATCCGCAACGGACAGGTTAGCATTACAAATGACATAAAAGGTTTAAGAATCGATCAGGAGCAGTTAAAAATCGCATTAATGGATGCACTAAACACCAATCAAAAGCAAGATATTACAGTTAATGCCATTTTAGAGGAAATTCCTGCGCGCATTACGTCTGATACATTAAACAATGTTCGTCATGTCATCGGTACTTTTACGACATATTATTCTAGTGATCAAACAAATAGAAATCTGAATATAAAAATTGCGACAGAAATAATTGATTCCTATTTATTAATGCCTGGGGAGACTTTTAGCTTTAATGATTTCGTTGGTGATACAACAGCAGACAAAGGCTATAAACCTGCCGGCTCTTATTTAAACGGAGAAGTAGTCGATAGCTATGGCGGCGGTGTATGTCAAGTAAGCACTACATTATACAATGCGATCATAAAAGCCGGTATTGTTCCAGATGTCCGCTATAACCATAGTATGACAGTCGGTTACGTCCCAATTGGTCAAGATGCCGCGATTGCATACCCTTACAAGGATTTAGCATTTACAAATCCATATACAACACCCGTTTATATTGAAGGTACTGTAGGCCCATCTTCCGTAACATTTACAGTTTATTCAACAACTGATTCTAAGGAAGCAAATACAGATTTCCGATTGTCTAGTGAAATTGTAAGTAATGACACTGAAAAAATAAAAAGTGTTACATATTTAGAAAAGCTTTCAAACGGAACTGTAGTGGAACGCAAAGTCATATCCAATGATACGTATAAACAGCAT
>JBJEFO010000110.1:0-1442 GCA_051874135.1 Lysinibacillus sp. | reverse complement strand
CTTTCCTCAAAGGAAAAGAAACTTGTTGAAGAAATAAGGGAAAAAACAACGTCCTTAAATGAAAACAACATAACGAGAACGAAAGCTTATTTAGACTTTTATAGACAGTTTTCTGAAGTGCATTGGTCTTTTTTAGCACATATGGTTTCGCGAAATGCTGGCTGGAATATGACTGATTTAAAAGGGAGCTTTCTTTCCCGCATTTTGAAGGTAAAACAAAGTCAGTCCTTCTTCTCCTTTTTAGAGCGGGGAAATTGGCTGATTTTCCAGGATGCTTTTCCTCAGCTATTATTATATGAAGAAACTAGAAAAACCGGAGATAACCTCTTTTTCCTTTTACCGCATTTTCATGTTTCCTATTTTATGGAGGTTATTTGGCAACATTTCTTAAAAACCTCTCGTACCGATCTTTTGACAAACGGGTTAATTATTAATGAGCAAAACTACATTCAACAGCGTTTATTAAAAAATACGGCGTATAAAAAAGAAACGATTCATACATTAGAATTTCAATTGCAGGACATACTTTCAATGAATCAGCTTATTTTTCCCTATATTGCGGACGAAAAAGTTCAATTGCTCGGAGATACTCTTCACTTTTTTGAAAGCCTTCCAAATCGGATTTTGTTTGGCAAAAAACTATATAAAATCCTTTTTGGCGAGCAAATAAATCAGATTAAGAGATGGGCCATTCAAACAGCTCACACAGGATCAAGAAAAGATTTTTGGCCTCATTTATTTAATGATCTTAATGAAAAAGCACCAAATACATCGTTTAAACCGTCTTTGCAAGATTGTAAGCTTCTGCCGGGCTCTTCCCGCTTGTATAGTCCTAAACTAACCTATGCCTGGCCTAATGTGATCCATGATAAAGCTGAAGTGAAAGATTGGTATCATAACTGGCATGTTATTAACGAACTAATTGATTATGATGGTGAACCAAAAAGCAATATTACAAAGGATTATTGTGAGACACTCAAAAAGCAGGAACTTGCTATTATTGCTAAACAAATACTCCTTTAAACCATTGAATAAAGAATAACGCTTTATGTATCTTATATTAAAAGCTCTGTCGAGGTTGCCGAATTTCACTAGGTGCTGGGCGCTGGAACTAGACGTCGATTCACTCTATTTGTGGATTATTTAATTTCCTAAAGCATAAAAAGGGAGGACAGCATTTTTTTGCCGTCACCCCTTTAACTAATGCCCCAGATCGTAAAAGTAGAAAATTAATTTTAAATGAAATATTTTTCTTTAAAAATCGGACTAAGTTCACTCCACACATCAAATTTATTTCCGTCTAAATCCGAAAAGACAAAATTCCTGCCAGAGTGTCCTCTATTCTCAATATCACCAACACATATTCCATTATTGATAAAATCGCTATGTATTGCTTCTAAAGCCCCTAAACCATTTACTTCGAATGTTAAAGAAAAACGTTC
>JBJEFO010000109.1:17127-21026 GCA_051874135.1 Lysinibacillus sp. | reverse complement strand
GTACTTTTTCTTTACCTGTAATTAACGGAGGTCTATCAACTTTTTTCTGCTTTTTCGGGAACGATTGATGCTGCGGCTGTTCCGGCATTGATGGTTGTTGAATATACGATTGTTGTCTAACTCGAACTGCCATTTAGTCACGTCCTTTATCGTTTATTTTTTCAGCAACTCTTAACTTTGCTGAGCGTGAACGATTATTCGCTTCTAACTCCTCATCCGATGGTAAAATAGGCTTTCTTGTAATCAACTTCAATGTAGGCTTCATATCGTCTGGAATAATAGGCAAGCCTGGTGGAAGCTCAGGTAATGAGGATGCTTCCTTAAATAACGTTTTGCATAGGCGATCTTCTAATGAATGGAATGTGATTACGCTTATGCGTCCGCCAATTTTCAGTAAATCGATTGCATCAACTAGCGAATCTTCCGCTGCACCTAGCTCATCATTGACTGCAATACGAATTGCTTGGAAAATGCGTTTTGCAGGATGTCCTCCTTTACGACGTGCCGCCGCTGGAATCCCATCTTTTATTAACTCTACTAATTGTCCTGTTGTTTCAACAGGCGCTTTCTTTCTTGCTTCTTCAATTTTGCGCGCTACTTGCTTCGAAAACTTTTCTTCCCCATAACGGAAGAAAATACGAACTAAATCTTCATATGACCATTCATTTACGACATGAAACGCTGTTAACTCTGCTGTTTGGTCCATGCGCATATCAAGCGGGGCATCATGATGATAGCTAAAGCCGCGTTCCGGTGTATCTAGTTGCGGTGATGATACGCCTAAATCATATAAAATACCGTCTACCTTATATATATTTAACTTGTACAACTCATCTTTCAAATATCGGAAATTTGAATGTACAAACGTAACACGGTCAAGGTAATCTGCTAACCGAATTTTCGCATTTTCAATTGCAATTGTATCTTGGTCGAAACAAATAAGACGACCTTGTGGTGATAACTGTTTTACTAAATATTCACTATGTCCTGCACCACCTAGTGTACAATCGACATAAATACCATCTGGATTGATGTTCAACCCATCAACAGTTTCCTTTAATAACACGGTTGTATGATCGAACATAAAAAACTTACTCCTTTGGGCTTAATTAAAATTCAAAGCCTATCATATTTTCTGCAATTTCATTAAAGGATTCCTCTGATTCCTTAAAGTAACCTTCCCAAGCTTCTTTCGCCCAAATTTCAATACGTGCCGCTACCCCAATAATGACACATTCCTTTGTAATATTAGCGTATGAAAGGAGTGCCGTTGGGATATTAATACGACCTTGCTTGTCCAGTTCTACTTCAGTTGCTCCCGAAAAGAAGAATCGTGTAAATGCACGTGTATCTTTTTTCGTCATTGGAAGTCCTTTTAGTTTTTCTTCGAGTTTTCGCCATTCATCCATAGGATAGCCAAAAAGACAGTTATCAAGTCCTCGCGTAATGACAAAAGTGTCACTTAGACGCTCACGAAATTTCGCTGGAACAATTAAACGTCCTTTTATATCAACGGAATGTTGATATTCCCCCATGAACATACTACTCACCCCACTTTAATTAATAATGTACCACATCCCCCCACCTTCTACCACTAATTTCCCGACTTTTGCGCACCATTACAAGGATTTGTGAAATTAGTATGTGTTCTTTTTTTTAAAATCACTAAAATGGTCACAATAAAAGAGTTATCTCAAAATTGAGATAACCCTTTTTGTTATGATTTTACTATATAATGTTGCGGACTTATCGTCATCGGTAACTGAATTAAATCATCAACAAACGTTGGTCCGTATTGATTCAACATTTGATAAGGATTAAAGGCACGTTCTTGCCATCCGTTATTCGGGAAAATTTCTGAATGTATTGTATTAAACTGTCTAATTGCTACATCATGCTTTTGCAACGTTTGCTCACGTATTTTGTTTTTCAAGTAGTCAAATTGTTTAATATGAAAAGCTTTATTTTTCTCTATTATTTTTTCTAAAGATAAATCATTATCTATCAAATGAGTATAAAGTAGCTCATATTGAGAAATTAGTGTTTTTTGCATTTCATCTACTTGACTTAGCGCCTGCTGATTTTGCACACTGGCAATAAATCGCTCTTTTAAAGTCATTACTTTACCAGCGATAACATCTTCAAATGATACTTGATGCAAATCAAGTAATGGCTGAATCTTTCTCGTTACTACGGAAATATTTAAACGTGGTGCAAAAATCGGCATTTCAAGCCCTAGTGTATCGAATGCTCGTTTTAATGTCGCCCAATAAGCTAACTCTCCCGGACCACCAACAAACGCTAGTACAGGCAACGTCATTTCTTGCATTAATGGACGTGTCACAACATTATTACTTAATTTTTCCGGCGAAACTTTCGCTATGTGTAACAATTCTTCTTCTGAGAATTTAACATGCGCTAAAACGTTTACGAAATAGCCGTCCTTTCTTTCTAACAAAAAGCGCTCGCCATCTCTCACATAGAACAGATTAGCATTATGAATAGATGCTTCAATAGGTTTGCCATAACCAGCATGTTGTAGCGCTTGTTCTTGCTCTACAACTACTTTTGCAATTTCTTCATTATGTTCAATTAAACGTTCAAAATATTCACTTTCGAACTTACGAAACGGTTCATATGCTGCATCAATCATTAACAACCCATATTTTGCAAACAAACGGTTCATTAAGCTTGTGAAAAAGTCTGTGAATGTTTCGCTACTCTGACTTGCTTCCAATACTTCATTCAATAATCCCTCTGTATAAGCTGTTTCACCGAAGTCTTTAAACACTGTAACAATCAGTTGTTCCATCATTTCTTGATCGATTTCCATCGCTGACGCCATCGTTTTTTTAGTCGAACGTTTACTGTAACTACGTTTCTGTACGTCACCATTTACTATCGTATACGTATGATTAATCTCTTCTATATCATGATCTTCTCCGGCAATCCAGAATATCGGTACGACCGGCATATCTAATAATTTTCGTTGTTCATTAGCTAGTAAAATGACCGTTATCGCTTTATAAACAGAATATAACGGTCCCGTCATTACACCTGCTTGTTGACCACCAACAATTGCAAACGCTCCTTTCTCAAGCTCCTGCAAATGGTTTTCTGCTTGTTCGGATACACCAAAACGCTCCATATAAGAACGAATAACCCCAGCTAACGCTTCTCGCTTATATAATTGCTTTTGTAGCACACTTGCACGTTTAGCAAACGATTGTTGTTCAAATGGATACGTAAAAAATGAATGAATGTTAGCTTCTTTTTTCCAATAGTCAGCTAACACTACATTGTTCACTGGTAATGAAATTTGCTCCAGCTTCATGAAATAAACGCCTCTACTTTCTAACTCAACTATGCATTGTTCATCGTATAACGGTTTTTACTATGCTAGTATATTTTACTTTTTCTATATGTATTATTTTATATGTTTTAAACGTTTAGGAAAACCTTTTTACCTTACGGAACCATTAAATATTCCATTACATTTAATGAAAGACCGATTAACCAAGTACCTAAATACAATACACTTAACAAAATAAAATAAACACGCCAAATCTTTTTTAATAAAACCGGTACATCAATCTCCTTTTTCGTACGCCAATCAACATATGTAAACCATAATGCAATTAGTAGTGCAACAATTATAATCGGGAGAAATAAAGACTCTCCGCAAACACTATATATTGCCAACGGAACAGAAAAAAATAAAATAAACGTAGTCACATCCGCTCCAAATCCAAATGCATATGTTTTTTTAATACGTAACTTCCTACAAATCATAAACGTTAATAATAATACAATGAGTGGGCAAAGGAGAATGACACCACCAACGATTTCAATGAATGTTTTCACATTTTGTCACTACTCTCTATTTGTTCTATCGCCTT
>JBJEFO010000109.1:0-17027 GCA_051874135.1 Lysinibacillus sp. | reverse complement strand
TTTTAATATAGCGGTTAACGGATTAATAAAGCAATTTAACAACGCTTTTTCAAACAACATTTTTTCCGCATCAACCTCACGCTGAATCGGTAATAATTGACTTTGCAACTTCTCTACACTAGAAAACTTTTCTACATCTCCACGCGCCACCGCTACTTTCAAAACACCTATTCCACGATGAACGACCGTATAATCATTTTCTCGTTGCGCTCCAAATTGCGCACTTCCAAACGCAATATGTTGCTGCGGTAAGCGTAAAGCTTCTTCATAATGCGCTAAACCATTTTGTATAAATAACAAAGGCACAGTTGCCGGCATTTTTTCAAGCATCGGATAAATTTGCACAAGTGCCTCATATTTTGTTGCAACGACTACAAAATCAGGGTGTTTTACAAGTTGCGTTGTCGCTCCTACAAAAAAAGTTTCCGTGTCACCTGCAAAACTATTTCGAACAAGCCCATATGTACGCAATGCTTCACACTGTTCTTCACGTTTTGACACAACTTCCACCGTAAATTTTTTCTCTGCAAAGAAACTCGCTAGTAGCAATCCTACTGCACCGCCACCTATGATTTGAATTGTCATTTTATATCCCACCTCGAAAACGACTTAAAAAAAACATAACTTACTCGTCTAGGGCATAAATCGATGTCTTTTCTTCTGTGGATTTTTTAAAAACTTCCGTTTTCCTATCCACTAAAAATAGACGAATGAATGTCTTCCTTAAAAAGTTTGAAGGCCTGTCATATAGACAGACCTTCTAATCATTATAAATGATAAATTGCTCATTTTCGAGATATGTGATTTATTTATTATAATTATGATTGCTTGTTTAAAAAGTTTGTCCCTTGTTGTAACCATTTTAACATTTTCTCATATTCCGCCTGCAGTTCACGATATTTCAAATCAAGCGAATTATACGCCTCTGTTAACTCTTCAAAATTCGTCAACGCCAGCTTTAAATGGCTACGCATCATCTGCTTAGGACGTTTGCGAACATTATCTAAAACGTGTCCATATTGCAGTCTTAATGTCTTATTCCACCTGAAACCACAAGCTTGTTTTGTACGCCCTAGCACTTCCGCCGCTTGCGAGAACGCTTCCAATTGCGTCTTTCCATTTTGGACATAACTAATCACAATTTCTGCTAGTTTTTCATCGTCAGCTGTCGTCCATTGATCTTTACGTCTTTTTTCTCCCAATTTGTTCACCTCACATTTTTTACTACTATATGCATGGAGTGAAAAATTAGAATAAAAAAATGGATTGCCTTATTATTTTTAGAGACAATCCATCTATATAGAAAGCGAAAAAGATTTAGAGTAGGTAGTGAGTATGCAACAATAAATACTATTCGTGCCTGGCCAATCGCAAAGGCATGTCAAATAAGACTAGGCTCTTTTTTTGCAGGCTCAAGCGGCACGAACGGTAGCACAAATAGTAGACCATTAACTTTTTAGTATATCTCTAATTTTTAAATGCCTTTTATCTAGTCGGGTTATTTTTTTGATTTTGTTAGGAAGCTATTAACCGCCTCATGATGGGCTTCACTTTCCCATAATTTCGCACAAGTACGCACTTCCTCCATCACGCGATTGTACATATTACGCTCACGCCATTTGCGAAGCTCAATTTCCTTGTACGCTTGGTGTACAGAAGGATGGATTTTACTCATATGTTCAATGAAATCTTGGAGAGCCTCTTCTTTTGATCCTTCAAAGTAGACACGCATTGCCCAACCGATTTCATATAACGTTTGAGCATCATACGGTTTAGCATCCACTAGCATTTTTAACGCACGGTCATGACGTAATCCGCGTTCAAATAAATACGTACCACCACCCCAACCAGACGTAATCGCTAACGTTCCTTGAATAAACCCTGCTTTCGCATTAGAGGCCATTATACGGAAATCACATGCTGTTGCAATCTCACACCCTCCGCCAACAGCTGTCCCATTAATTAACGCCACTGTCGGAACAGGAAGTGTTGCTAAATCGTATAAAATGTTCGCCATTTTACTTAACATACCGAAGGCTTGTTCCTCTGTTTCAAGCGCATGGAAAACAGATAAGTCACCTCCCGAACAAAATGACTTATCGCCAGCCCCTGTTATAACTAAAAAGCGTACATCATCATGCTCTTTTACATATGTAATTACTTCTTTTAAGCCATCCATTACTTCATCATTAACCGCATTCCGTTTCTCTTCACGATTAATTGTAAACGTTAAAATCCCATCATTTTTATCAATTAAATACGCCACTTTTTCTGCATCCCCTTTAAACATATTATGTACTCGTACACATTTTACTATCGTAGCTTAAATGACACAGTTTTGACAATAATAATATCCGAATATTCACTTTATTTTACATAAAAAAAAGAAAAAGGTGATATAAGAGCCATGGCCTCTTATATCACCTTTCGTAAGCAAAATACTGAATTATTTTGCTACTACTTCTTTACCTTTATAGTGTCCGCAAGCTTTACAAACACGGTGAGCAAGTTTTGCTTCACCACAGTTTGGGCAAGCTACCATACCAGGTACAGATAATTTGAAATGCGTACGACGCTTTCTTTTTGCAGTTTTAGAAGTTCTTCTAAATGGTACAGCCATTATTGGCACCTCCTTACAGATTATCTATTCATCTGTTTGATCAAAATACTTAGCTAAAGCAGCCAGTCTTGGATCCAATTTTGGTTCATCAGATTCACGTTTCACTACTTCATCTTCATCCGTTGAATAAGACCAGTTTTTCCCGCCTTGCACTTGTCCTTCGGTATTCTCTTTGAATACTTGCATCGGAATTTCTAAAAGAATTAACTCTTCTAGAACTGGTTTCATGTCAATAACTTCTCCATCAATATAATGGATATCGCTTTCTTCGACATTTCCACGTTTTTCTTCATCAATCCAGCTGAAAATTTCAACTGCCTCAACTTCGATTGGATATTCAACATCTTCCCATGTACGAGAACATGGAAGTGTCAATGTAGCAGTCATCGTAAACTGACAAGTCATTTGCGATGCACCGAAAGTACAAAGCCCTTTTACGTGAACGGGTGAAATGTGGCGAATGTCGTTGTTGCGATTCATCACTTCATCCAATTGTACTTGTGCATCAATCGGCATCCCACTTTGGCGATACTTCGATAATTGATGAATTGACCATTTCATTCGTTAATCACCTCGAGACAACACTGTTGATTATATAGCTTACAAAAATAGATGTCAAGATAATTTCTTGTCACTACTTTAAAACACCCGTATAATTAGTATTAATCCATACTTTTATAATTATTCCCGTCAAATTAATGAAATTATTATATAAGTAATACGACTACATAGGCGTTTATTCTACTAGGAGGTGCTTAAATTTGCAAGCAGTTGGACTTGTTGTTGAATATAATCCTTTTCACAACGGGCATTTTCACCATGTTCAAGAAGCAAAACGCGTGACAAAGGCCGATATTGCAATTGCTGTTATGAGCGGACAATTTTTACAGCGCGGCGAACCTGCTCTCGTTGATAAATGGACACGCACGAAAATGGCTCTTGCTAGCGGTGTAGATCTTGTAATCGAATTACCGTATGTGTATAGCACGGCTCCTGCAAACGAATTTGCACGAGGCGCTATTACATTGCTTGATGCCTTGAAGTGCCAGACTTTTGCTTTCGGTAGTGAGCAAGGAACAATTACGCCTTTTTTAAATACATTTTCGTTAATTGAGTCCAATCGCCAACAATACAACACATTGATTCAGCAAGCGATGTTAACAGGCGTTAGCTATCCACAAGCACTTCATTATGCCTACGAAACATTAAAATTGTCATCTCATAATGACTATATCGATTTAGCGCAGCCGAATAATATTTTAGGCTTTCATTATATTGAGGCAGCAAAAGCGTTAGACAGTACGATGCAAGCAGTTACTATTCAACGTATTGAAGCTGGCTATTACGATGATATTAATCGGGAAAAGCATATTGCGAGCGCTACAGGCATTCGAAAAGCTTTATTTAATAACGAAGACGTATGTCATTTTTTACCTCAATCATCATACGTAGCACTATGTGACTGGCAAGCACTACATGGGAAGTTTATGTCATGGGAGGCGCTATGGCCACTTTTACAGTACGCCATCCTTCGTCATACCCCCCAGCAATTAACAGCTTTTGCAGACGTACAGGAAGGGCTTGAGAACGCACTCATTAAACATGCGAAAACAAGTAGCTCATACGCTGAATTTATGGCAAATTTAAAATCGAAACGCTACACATGGACGCGTCTTCAGCGCATGCTTACACATATTTATACAGGCGTCACAAAAGAGCAATTACACGCTTTTAACAACCCTACATTTATTCGTTTGCTCGGTATGACGGAAAACGGTCAACGCTATTTATCGATGTATAAAAAACAAATTGAATTGCCGCTCATTAGCCGTGTCGCTGCGACAAAGGATCCAATGCTCACACTCGATATTCAAGCGACAACGATGTATAATCTTGGATTACGGCTATTTAGCGCACAAAAAATAGACGAAGATATTAAATCTCCGCCTATACGTGTTTAGTTTTTCGATTGTAGCTGTTGTAAAAAGTCCAGTGCGTCATCAATTGTTTTTACCGGTACGATTTCCATTGTCGTACCGATTTTTTTTGCTGTTTCAGTAGCTGCTTGATAGTTTGACTTAAAATCTGGATTTTGCTTTAATTTTTCTTCTGTTACTTCATCATCAGGTGCAAAGAAAATCTCCATCCCTGCCTCATGTGCAGCAACTACCTTTTTCTCTACACCGCCAATACGCCCAACGGATCCGTTTTCTGACATTTCCCCTGTTCCTGCAATTCTATATCCTTTTGTTATATCCTCGTCGATTAGCTGATTTAAAATCTCGAGAGTAAACATTAGACCTGCAGACGGACCACCTATACTACCAATATCGATATTTACATGCGGATCCGTTGTAATCGATTTACTTTCGGAAAAGACAACACCTAAACCAATTTTCCCATCGCTATTCGGAATTTCTTTTAATGTGACCGTTTTTGTGAATAATTCATCATCACGATTAATTACAAGTTCAATATCATATTGTCCTTGGTCACGCATTTCTACAATTCGCTCTGCAAACATCGCTTGACTGTCAATGTGTTCCCCTTCAATTTCTACTATTTCATCACCAGGCTCTAAAATACCATCTGCAGCGCCACCTGTAATGATGTTTAAGACGTACACACCATTAAAAGTTACTTTATATTCTAAATCTGTGCGTGAAAAAGCGACATATAGTGCATTAAACTGCGAATCCGTCATTAGCTTTGCTTGGCGAATATTATATTCATTATCATCTTCTTCATCTTGTCGCACTTGATTCATCGATATGAGCTCATAATAATCTTTAAATTTCGCATATACATACATTAATGGTGATGCCTTTGACAAAGATACGGTCATTAAACTAAAGCTACCTTCATCATCTTCATCTCCACCTTGAACCGTAACGTATTCTGAAACATTATAGGCATTTCCAGGTCTCATAACGTACACATCTAAAGGATACAGCAGTAGAACACCTGCTAAAATTACACACAGTACTATCGCAATAAAAACGGAAAACTTACCACTTTTCAAAGTTTGAGCACCTCCTGTACCTTGAATCCGATTAGCCAAACACCGCTTGCAATTTTAGAGCAAGGGTAATTGTCTTCGCTTATACAAATATGGCAGTAGTCCATTCATATCTGCTAAAAAATTATCACAATGCATATATTAGTGTAGCACTTCATACTTTAGATGACAAAAATTGAAAAGAGCGGATTTTTATAATTTTAATTTTTCAGTTGCTATGTTGCATATTCTTGTTGATTTTACTTCTTCTTTTTCCCGGTGTTGCCCATGCGGGTGCAGATATCGGAGTAGAACTTTTTATGGATTCATTATTTCCATACTTGCTCGCTTATTTAATATTGACTAGTTGGCTATTAAAATTAACTGCACCGATACCACTTAGCGGTCGTCTTTACTACTTCAAAGTATACATATTAAGTGCACTTGGCGGTTTTCCTACAGGTGCTTCGATTATTGCTCAATTGAAAGAACGAGACGAAATATCACACAAGCAGGCCGCATTATTACTTGGTATTTGTCATTGTCCAAGCCCTTTATTTGTCATTGGATTTGTCGGACAAGACTTACTTGGTGACTCAACATTTAGTTGGCAATACTTAATTTTACTACATGTATTTTCATTCATATTACTTTTTTTCTTGCCGGTCCCATCAAGAAAAATAAAAGCTGTAGCTATTCCTAAAAATGCATTTACATCTAGCATTAAAGAAAGTGTGCCGACTGTGCTCGTTGTTGCCTCAACGATTATCTTTTTTTCAACTATTTACACCGTTATGTATTCACTTATAGATAGTGTATTTTCACCAAATCAGTTGTTGCTTCTTGCAGCAGCACTAGAAATGACAAACGGTCTTCATGCTGCTCATACATTATTATCAGGTGACTTACTACTACTTGCTGTCACACTATTTTTAACGACGCAAAGTTTTAGCATTCATTTACAAGTAGCTGTTATTGCGAAAGCTGCCTCTATCTCACTTAAATCGTATGTATGGATCCGTCTACTTTATAGCATAGCTATTCCCCTTTTATATGCGCTAATTTTCATATAAAAAAAGCTGCCTTGTAAAATATTACGAAGGCAGCACGCTTTATTATTTTGTATTAAATTTTTCTTTTAACGCTTGTTCAACGGCTTTCGGTACAAGCTCACTTACATTTCCACCATACTTCGCAACCTCTTTGACGATGCTTGAACTTAAAAATGAATATTGATTTTTCGTCATAATAAAGAACGTTTCAATATTCTCATCTAATACGCGGTTCATCGATGTAATTTGCATTTCATACTCAAAGTCAGACACGGCACGTAACCCCCGCACAATTGCCTGTGCTTTTTTCTGCTGTGCATACTCGATTAATAAGCCGGTTGAACTTTCAATGCGGATATTAGGAAATTGCTTTGTTACTTCTCCGATTAAACTAATACGTTCTTCAACACTAAACAAGGGCTGTTTTGACGAATTATTTAGAACAGCAACATACACGGTATCGAATACATCTGCAGCGCGCTTAATAATGTCTAGATGACCGTTTGTAATTGGGTCAAAGCTTCCTGGAACAACTGCAATTTTCTCAGACAATTGATTCTCCCTCTTCCTCTTGCCTACGGTAAATCGATATAATCGTTCCACCATACGTTTCTTTTCTAGTACATGTAAACGCGCCATAATTTTCTGGTAGCTGTATTTCTGTAGAATGCTCACAAACAATCGTTGCGTGTTCTGTTAATTTTCCTTCTTGTACTAGTATTTGAACTAAATCGTAATATTCTTTTTTATGATAAGGTGGGTCGACAAATAAGTAATCAATTTGAATATCGCGCTTTAATAAAGCTTTTACAGCCCTTACTGCATCGGTACGAAATGCTTCGGCATACTGTTCATAACGACATTTTTTGATATTGTCTTGTAATGTACCAAACGCTTTCCCATCTTTTTCAACAAAAATTGCTTTATCTACACCCCGACTTAACGCTTCGATACCTAATCCGCCGCTTCCTGCAAATAAATCAAGTGCTATACCACCTTCAAAAAATGGTCCAATCATGTTAAAAATAGATTCTTTTACTTTATCTGTTGTCGGTCTTGTTGTCGTGCCGGCAATGGCCTTTAATGGCATGCCTTTTCGTTCACCTGCTACAACACGCATACCTCTCACCAAACTTTCTATTGTGCTGTTGTAGTAATACGGATTGATTCCTCATCCTTTTGTAAGTCAACTAAGAATAAACGCTGTAACCACGATTCCTCCATGTAATATGTGCTCGCTATAATGGAAAATGGCGATGTCGTTGTATTATAGCGTCGTTGATTAAATACATAGAAGTCATGTTCGGCGTTCGGGAAACGGAATACACGCGTTTCACTGTTGACGTAATATCCATTCGGTCCCAATGACGTTGTATAGCCAATGTTACGCAATAGTGCATCCGCTGTATATAATACTTTACCTTCGTCTAAAATGACATCGATTTCTTCTGTTAATACACCATTTACATATACATCACGTTTATCATTAAACATAAATGGATACGTTTCTTCAGCATCTACATTCATCGATAAATATTCTGTATGTACACCAAATACGGCGGACAGTTCTTCATCTAAAATAGCTGGAGAAACCGTTTTACCTTTTAAATCCTCAAGTCGCGAAATCCAATCATCCAACTGTTCTTCTGTCATTTCATCCATCAGTGCGTCTACTACAGCAAGCGCTCGCGGCGTACCAAATGTCTCACCTGATACATACATCGCAACTACATGCTTTAGCCATAATGGCGAATCAACAAATGTATAGAGCGATTCAACCTGCGCCATAATCACTTCTTTTTGAAGTGTTGCTGTCGTTAACTCCGGTAAAAACAACATACGATAGCTTTCTTGTATCTCTTGGTTATTGGGTTGAATAATGGCGATATGCTCATCTCCAAATTTAGCTAACTTATCGACTGTTTGACTTAGCTCTGTAGAAACATTAGTATTCGCATAAATTGATAATGTATCCGTTTCCTTTTGTAATGCAAGTCCAGATTCTTGCCAATATAAATCGCGAACTTGACCTGTTCCGCTAAACATTGAATAATTGACAAGCGCCAATGATTGCTGACCAATTAGCGGTAATCCGGTCACCCATTGTCCTGCAACCGAACTATCAGTTGAAATATGTACCGTTGAAAATTTTACGTTACCATTTTTTAATGAAACATATATATTGTTCATTAACTTTTCTGATGTTAATCCACCTTCCAGTGGAATAATGTATGAAATGGACTGCGAGCGATTTTCTCCCGATTCAAATTCGGTTTTACTGTCATTTAATCGTGCACAACTATATTCCGTTTCTAAAAAACAATTGCGATCTACTGCTGATTCCGGCCAAACAATTTCAAGTGCATCATTCGGTAAATTTTTGAAATGATGGCGGATATCTAAACTGCCTTCTCTGTACGTAATTTCAATTTCTTGTGAATACGAAAACTCCTTATTTGTAGGAGTTTCTTGCTCTGAATACACTTGGTATTGCATAAATAACATGGCTCCGATGATAATAGAGAGCGTGGTAAATAAACTTAATGCAATTTTCATGTGCCTGTCCTCCTACATCATGATACTATATGTTTTGGAAAGGATGTGACGAAAAATGATTCAACAATTTATAGAGCTTGGTCAAGGCTATGGAGATGTATACGAATTATGCGAACTAATACAAACAAACAAAGATCGTTTCCACGAAGCGTTCATGTTTACTTCTACAAAAGGTGAACAGAAAGTTTGTTCACTAGCAGTTGCGCTTAACCCTGTAGGAGAAAGCAAATTTATGCCTATCTACATTTGTCGCGAAGGAATTCCTTACAGCGAGGATAAACGCGCAAAACGTATTGAACTATTCGAAGAGGCTTTAAACACAATTGACAAAACAGCGGTACTGCTTGAAATTAAGCACTCATCTATTTTTTCGGAGCCAAATCAATTTTATCAATACCTAATTGGTATTTTACGTATGAGTCGCCATATTTCTCCAATGCAATAACTAGAGCCCTACTTTATAATCATATTCCTTCGCCTTATCTGGTTTCGCATTTTCAAATTCAGTTTTTAAAAATGGGCGGAATGATTCGACAACGTCTTTCACAAATGGAAGACGTTGTAATTTATTTTTGATTGTCTCAACATCTTCTTGATTACAATACATCACTACATACTTCATCTTGCGTGAAATATAATGTACATGACCATATTTACGCAGTGACTTCGCATGCTTTAATTGATGCACATAAACGATAATCCCTTGCCTTTCTGTCATAAAAAATCCCTCATTTCTTGATATGAGCATACCATATAGACAAAATTGATAGCAACAGAGTTTAGCTGACAAAAGACAGTAATTTCCGCTATAATAAAAAATAATAGGGTGTTTCCTCAAAAGTTTGTAAGAAACAATGCTCTATTTTATGTCTTACATGTATATTGAAAGCTTTCACAAAGGAATATGTAACGTAAGAGGAGGACAAGGTATGGGAAAGAAAACAAAAATTGCGCTTGCTATTGCCGCAGCTAGTGCAGCAGTATGGGCAGGTACAAAAGCGGTAGCAAAACCACAAAAACGTGAAAATAAAGACGTTCTCAGCTTTACGCGCCCAATTGTATTAGCACGTCATGGTGGAGGACATTTGGCACCCGAACACTCAATGTTAGCATTTGAAAAAGCAGTAGCACATGATGCAGATGGATTTAAAGTCGATGTACGTTTAACTAAAGATGAAGAAATTGTTTTATTCCATGATGCATCGGTAGAACGTTTAACAGGCGCAACTGGTTATGTAAAAGACTTAACATTAGCTGAGTTACGCGAGTTAAATATCGGAGAAAACTTTGAATGCCTAGAAGGGAATCGTCCGTATAAAGGGGCACACGTACAGATTGTCACGTTACGTGAATTACTCGAAGCATTCCCAGATAAAATTGTTTACATTGATATTAAAGATGATCCGGATACTTACGAAGGTAGCTTGATGCCATCTAAACTTTGGCGTCTAATTGAAGAATTACAAGCAACAAATCGCATTATTGTGTCTTCTAGTTATAGCGAACAAACAGATCGCTTTAATTTATATGCACAAAATGAGGTTGCATTAGGTGCTGGTGATGCTGATATTACAAAAGCATACACATCTTTTACAAGCCAGTTCGGACATCTTTTCAATCCAAAGGTGGACGTCTTCCAAGTGCCATTAAAAGCAAATGTAATGAACTTTGATTCACCAAAATTCATTAAATTTTTAAGCGATTTAAATTGTCATGTATTTTATACAGAAATTAACGACCTCGTTACAATGTCTCGCCTAGTTCGCTCAGGCGCAAAAGGCATTATTACAGATCGTCCTGACATCGCGGAAACTTTACTAAAGAAATACGCAAATGTATAGTAATAAGCCACCTCAAAATTTGAGGTGGCTTATTTACTGATGCACTGTTATTTAATTGATAGTCAGGATACTAGCCATTTTGACATAGTATTTCTTATGCCGAACAGCCACAGCTTCCGCCAGACCCACATCCCCCTGTACTACAGCTACTACTTGCTGCAGCAAAAAATGGATTACTTACAGGTACCTTTACAGCTTCCGATACCGACTTACCAATTAGTAAACTTACTTCATCTAATAAATCTTGATAGTCGTTTTCCGCTAGCTTTAACTGTGCTATCGCTTCATTTAAATCGAGCGCACGCTTCTCCTCACGAATGCGCTTCATAATTGTATGATAATCCGGGTGGTATTTCCCGAAACGTTGAACGTCTTCATATTGTTCTTTTAGTCGGCTAAATGCGCGGATTTGTTCTACAAGCACCGGATTTTGATATACCGTATAATACGCCACACGTAAATTTTGCGCTTGCTCAGAAGAAAGAATCATCGCACTTAATACATCGGCTTCGTCTAATATCATCGCCCATTCTGAAGTCATGATCATCGAAAATTCCTCCAATCTCCACCCATCATAACAGAATTTATGTTACATTTGTTATTAGAAAACACAACTTGCAGCAAAATAGTTCAAGTTGCTGTCGATTTCTTATATACTTTACTACCTACTAAATAATGCGTTGGATAAAGGATAACATCATGATTACTTCAAAAAAACAAGAAGCACAAGAACTTTTACAATCGATTTTGGCACAAAGTACAGCAGAAGATGAGGAGGTGCTACTCCATTTACTAAATGGAGTGCGTGATAAACAAATTGGCGTTCATAGTCGCTACATTAATGCAGCTCTCCATATGGTGGGGGAATTCTACAGTGACTATAGTATTGTCCGCATGCCGATTACGCCTGTCATTCATAATACAATTAAAGTTCCACATGGGGGTATTTTAGCAACAATTGCCGATGCCGCAATGGGTGGGCTTGCTACACGTTCCTTAAAAGATGGAAAAAATGTTGTGACAACAAATTTAAATATTAATTATATTGCAACAACTACGAATAAAGAGTTAATTGCAAAAGGTTATTTCGTTAATAAAGGACGTCGAATGATTGTCATGGAGTGTGTGATTGAAGATGAAACAGGGAAAAAATTAGCTACGGCTACTGCATCGTTTTTCATCATCGAGCCGCGTAAGTAATTTCGTCACACAATCAATATCGGAAAATGGGGTCGTAACATCGCCAATCGTTTGTGTACGTTCATGCCCCTTTCCTGCAACAACAATGACATCGCCTTTTTGTGCCTTGTTTATAGCAGCTTCAATCGCCGTTTCTCGGGATAAAATTACTTCATAACTTTGTGTAGCAAAAAAGCCTGACGCAATTTGTTGATTAATGACTTTAGGATCTTCACTTCGACAATTGTCTGTTGTCAAAATAATATGATCTGCAAACTTAGAAGCTACAGTGCCCATCTCTCTCCGCTTCGCAACATCTCGATCTCCACCACAGCTAAACACAACAAATAATTTTTGGTCGGTCGTATTTTTCATTGTTTGCAATACTACCTTTAATGCATCCGCTGTATGAGCATAATCAACTATTACACGGAATCCTTGTTCACTCGTAAATGTTTGCATACGACCTACTGGCAATGTCAAACTTGGTACTTCTTTCATGACCTCATCAAATGAAAAACCTAGCATCTCTAACACAGCTATTGCTGCTGCTACATTGGAGCGTTGATAATCTCCTACAAATGGAATCGTAATGACTTTTTCTTTGTCAGCCATTTGCACACAACACGTACTGTCGTTCGTTCCTTCTGCTAGTAGCTGGATGAGCACATCTACTCTGCCCTTTATACCAAAATAATATTTACTTCGTTTTGCCAGTACTCCTACACCGCGACAAAATGCATCATCACCATTTAAGATGAGCTTTTTACTAAGTCCTGCTAAACGTTGCTTGGCTAATTTATATTGTTCAAAGGACCCATGATCTTCAATATGGTCTTCTGTTAAGTTTAAAAAGACGCCAATATCAATATCACATTCGTCTAAACGATGTGTCGCTAACCCCATGGACGAAGCTTCAAACACAACATATTCTACATTTTCCCTCACCATTTCAAGTAACAGTGGATGTAAATGTTTTGGCTGCAATGTTGTCAACTGCTCAATGTTCGTTTCATAGGGCTCCCCATTCAAATAGACGCCATTTGTACCAATAACCATTACACGCTTCCCCATCTTTTGTAGCAACTGACCAATAAAATGGCTTACTGTCGTTTTCCCATTTGTACCTGTTATCGCAATCATCGTTAGTGCTTCAGAAGGAAAACCACAAAGTTTTGCACTTGCATAAGCACTAAATTGTAATATATTTGGAACCCAAATTAATGGCACATCGCAAATAAATCCGTCAAAAAATACTTCTTCATCCACTACGACTGCTTTTGCACCACGTTCAATCGCTTCGTGAATCCATTTTTTGCCGTCGTGTTTTCTTCCTTTACGAGCGATAAATAAATCGCCGGATTGGACGTCACTTATTGTATCTTCTACACGAAAAATTTCTTCTCGAATTGAACCTTTTACTGTGCACGGCCAGTCTTTTAATAGTTCTGCTAATTGCACGATACACCCTCCTGCTTTACAGTATGTGGGCGCAAAAATTTTGACACAAAAAAGCAACTTACTGTTGTAAGTCGCCTTGTTTTTCAAGATTTTGTTTTGTAAAAATTTGTGTGTAGTAATCGTAGTACACACCTGCTCCCATATGCGTATAGCGATCATTTAACATCATCTCTCGGTGATTCGGTGAATTCATTAAACCATGAATTGCCTCAATAGCATCATAATATGCCATTGCAATATTTTCATCCGCTTCCTCATATATGATATCGTTCGCTTCTAATCGTTGCTGTAATGAGCCATACGTTGGGGATTCGTGAGAAATATAATTTTGTAAAAACATGTCTTCACTATGAGCCATTGCAACTGTGTTCAATTTATCATACGATTGCAGTTGTTCTAATCCAAGCTTCTGTCGATAAGTATTAGTTAAATCAAATAGTTGTTTCCCACCTCCGCTATTAATTTCAAATTGTAAAAATGAAGATGGTCGTTCTTTTTCTATTAATTCCCCAACAAATTGCATTTCATATGGCTGATGTAGCACTAATGTTTTTCCATCCGTGTAGCGAATACCCGATAAAGTCTCTTGTTCTCTATCTATGTATAGTTGTGCATAAATTGTATCAAAATTAACTAACAAACGATTTTTTGTATCTTCTTCATTCATTGTAAACATATAAATATTGTCATTAATTGTCACAGACACTTCTGGATCTATTATTGTCATCCGATAAATATCTTCAACAGATTGTCCAATATAATATGGTGTAATATCGATATTTTCTGCGTTTGTATACACTTGTGTAACATGATCTTGTGCCACTCCGAACATAATTAATGTAGTTTGATTGTAAACCCACCATTCATAGCCGAATGCTGAGCGATCAACTCTACTAGGAACACCGTATTTTTCTATAATTATATCCGTTGACTGACCAATCATCGTCGAAATACCTACTTTCGGGCGTGATAATGTTTCATTATAATCATTGTTACGCTGTTGTTCAGAGGGAATTGCTTGCTGTACTGTATTTGGCCCTTCTAAAGGCGCGTGTTCATTATTAGTATTAGAATAATAAAACACTATACCTAAAATTGCCACAATAATTAAAATGCGAAATAAAGCTTTCATAAATGCCCTCCTTTTATCGTCAATGATTATCTATAATTATATCAATTCGACGGCGCTTGACACAATGTTGTCATTGCAACAATTGCCAATTTAATCTATTATTAGAAATAGAGCATATACAATATGTAGGATTTGTTAAAGGAGGATAATATAATGTATTTTGAAAATACAAAAGTTGAAAACATTGTGATTGATCAAGAGTTTCTTACAAACATCTTAAAAAAACACGGCTTAGAATGTCATGGTGCATGGGACTATGATCGTATGACATTTGATCGTCGCTTCGACGTTCGTGAAGGTCGTTTCTACTTACGTGTATTCTGTGAAGCTATTTCAGGTGATGTAGGTGCTCATGATGCAACGTTAAAAATCCTAAAACCGGTTATTGGTAAATACTACTATCCACATGGTGTGGAATATACGGATGAAGTATTCCCATCACACCTCGTTAAAGACTGTGAGCAAATCTTAGCAGCTGTTGCAAAAGACCTTGCACAATATGGTATTCAACAAGCTTAATTCATGAGAGCTGTACCTAAGGCGAGTTATTAACTCTCTTTAGGTACAGCTCTTTTTATTATTCTACAAAAGAGATTCAACATCAAAATCTGTTCTTACTTTTAAAAGATGCATACAAAAAGCTCTTATACACTTGTATAAGAGCCTCATTCATTAAAATCCTAAAATCGCTTTAAAAACAGACGTTGTTTCTCCGCCTTCATAAATTACGTATAGTAATAAGTAAACCATTACGCCTGTAATCGCTGTAAAGAACCAAATAATACTAGAAATTGGTCCAATTCTACGGTGTACTTTCATGTTATTTTTATAACCTGTCCATAAGCTAATAATCCCAAAAACAGCGCCTGTTGTCGCAAGTGTAATATGGAAAACTAAGAAAAACGTATAATAAATCTTTAATTCTTCTGGACCACCGAACGCAGTATTTCCGATAAAGAGTGTGCGAGAAGCATAAATGATAAAGAAAATAACCGCAGCAACTCCAGCCGCAAACATTACTTTTTTATGTGCTTCAATTTTTCGTTTTACAATTAATCCCCATCCAATCGCTACTAAAATAGCACTTAGTACGATGAATGTTGTACTAATAGTTGGTAAAATCGGTAATCCCATTTTCCATTCTCCTATTCTTTCTCTAATTAGTTATAATTTGTGCGGTTTTGTTGAAAATCACGTAATGCATTTTCTGTAATCTCATCTTGGTTTGCACGCTCACTTTTCCACCATTGACGGAAAATACGCGCTAAAATGACACCAAAAATAATTTCTTGAATGATTTTCATTAATACGCCGCCGACTTGTTGATCACTCACTGGGTCCATACTAGAAAATAACTCCGGACCTGATAAATTCAAGCCAGCTAATGTATCAACCGGTACACATAGCTCCATTGCTTGTAGCCATACATCTGAATCTGCGTATGTTGCATACATAGGATGACTCGCAAAAATAATTAGCGCACAAGCAGGTGTAATTAATACAGCATTACTTGCAATATAAGCAAGCTTATTAATATTTTTCATCTGATGCTGACCTTCGATGTTGTTTAATAATGGCCAATACATAAATAGCGCTGAAATAAATAATATAAATGTATAGATACCGTGTAGTGTCATATCGAGTTTAATAGAGTCAAAAGTCGATGGAATATGATAAAAACTAAATAACGCAACGAAAACAAAAATTGCAACAAGTGGTCGTGTTAATACTTTAAAAATCGTACGAACAACAGGTGCCTCCACAACGACTTTCCAAACCCACCATGGAATACCTTTAATTAAGAAAATCGGTACTAATAATAGTAAAAATGCCATTTGCACCATGTGCATCGTAAACATAATATGCCCTAATAAATCGATCGGTGATCCTTTAACGATATATAATATGACCATCGCTAAAATAAAATAAGTTGCTTCACTTTTCTTTAAAGGTTCGCTTACTTTAAAATCTTTTCTCCACACTACAGTCGTTAAAAAATAAACAACTGTCAAAAATACAATGACGCCCATTAAATACGGGCTCCACAACGCTTGAAAACCAAATATACTAAGTGGCATAAAATCGCGCTCCTTTAAACTTCAATATCCCTATTATAGAACGCTTATAAAGAGACTTCAATGAACATCGTATGACAATTGAATATCTATACAATTGTACCAGTAATTAA
>JBJEFO010000108.1:0-4860 GCA_051874135.1 Lysinibacillus sp. | reverse complement strand
ATACCTGCTTTTACAAGAGCATTTACATATGGCGCAGTACGAGCTGGCACATCAGAGTATTTAGTAGTTGTTTCAGTTAAGTCTACTTCTAATCCAAGTACTTTAACTAACTGAACCGCAGCGTCTTGACGAATGATGTTGTCGTAAACACCGAATTGAGTTTCGGAAATACCCTTAGTTGCATCTTTTTCAAGTAAGAAGCTAACTGCCTCTTTGTATTGTTCAGCAACATCCGTGAAATCAGATACAGTCGCTGCAGATACTAATGGTGCAACAGCTCCAGCTACAAGTGTTGCAGTTGCTGCTGTTGCTACAAATTTACGGTAATTTTTTGGTTGGTAAGCCATAGATAAAAATCCTCCCGTTAATCAATAGTTTTCTACTTATCTACTAAATAGTAGATAATATGTAGTTTGTTCTTTTATCAATCACCCTAGAAAAGGTGATATACACAAATGAGATCGACACAAAACTTAATAAGATCCTTTTAATACATCAGAATATTAATTTGTTTCGTTTATCACAAATAAGAAATATCCAAAGTATTAATTTGCTTGATTAAGTTGTGCGTGATTTCATTATACGAATTATTTTTTAAAAATTAAATGTTATTGTAAAAAAATAAACTTTTAAAATAGTAACGTTATTTGAACGACTTTTTCCTTATATAGGTTATTTATTCCTTTTTATCCCTAAAACTATGTAAAAATATTGTATAACATACTTTTTTAAACAAATAAGCGCATATTTTTTCCGTTTTTTTCTTATTAATTGAACATCCATTGACTAAATTATGTGAAAATATGCAAGTACCTCTTAAGGACTAGATTAATAAGCTATAGAAAAAGAATCGTAATTTCATCTTGGCATGAGCGCACAATATGTTGTATGATAGCAAGAATAAATTCTATAACGCAGAAAAAGTGCGTGACAAAAAATTTTAAAGGAGTGTTTGCAATGGGCATCCATACGTATTTTAAAAGCTTAACAAAATTAGAACGAATCGAACGTTGTCCAGGAGAATTTATGTTTGAGCGGCACACTGTTGCAAGTCATTCATTTAAGGTGGCACAATACGCACAGTTCTTAGCGACAGTTGAAGAATTGAATGGAACAGAAATCAATTGGAAGCTACTTTATGAAAAAGCATTGAATCACGATTATCCGGAAATTTTCATCGGGGATATTAAAACGCCCGTTAAATATTGGACACCAGAAACAAGAATGATGCTGCATAAAGTAGAAGAAGGGATGATTGCCAATTTTATCGAAACGGAATTTCCCGACCAATTCAAACAAATTTATCGCGATAAATTAAAAGAAGGAAAAGATCAAACGGTTGAAGGAATGATTCTATCGGTTGCGGATAAAATCGACCAATTATATGAAGCATTCGCAGAAATTCAACGAGGCAACACCGAGCCGGCATTCATCGAAATGTACCATGACGCGCTCGTTATCATTAAAAATATTAAACTATCATGTGTGACATATTTTCTCGAAAACATTTTAAACGAATTAGTCGATGAAGATATGATCACAACGGTCGACATCCGAAAAATTACCGACGAAGCATTGAAATAGAGAGCAAAAAGAGGGAGATATTGAACAAATTTCGTTCAATATCTCCTCTTTTTTTCATTATTCTTCATAGACGGTGTCGAATCACACATAACGTATGATTCAATCAAACATTCGATTAAATAAGTGAACGAAAAAAAGAAGATGACTCCAAATGACTCTTTCCAATATCCGCTTGTTTTCTTCATCATTCCCCATAAACGATGTCGAATCATACATATTGTACGATTCAATCAAACATTTGATTAAGAATACTGAGCTACATTTTCTAATTCTATACTTTCAATGACGATATTAGCTAACGCCATCACGAAATCGAAGGAATCACCTAAAAATTCCGCTTGCGCAAACTCCAACCCTAATTCATGACACAGATCCCGACATTCTTGCCCAATTTCGAAATATGATTCAATGTCCGCTACCATAGCCAATAAATCGCAAGTAACAATGCCTTTCGTTCCTTGCTCCGCTTCCAAACGAATGACATCCAGCACATCCGGTCCCAACCATTCTCCATGTGGAGCTGCACTTCGATAGGCTAACTGCCAGTTCGGCAACTGCAATTGATTCGCAATCGCCTCAGCCAATTCCCCGAACTGCTGTACATAAATCTCATTCATCTCTGGATTCACTGGTTGGCTATGAACAGTGAACAAAACCTTCGTCTTTGGTCGAACATCCGCCGGAAGCCACCCGGTAGCATGCTCGACCCGATTGACCAGCGCCGATATAAGATCATGATGTTGATGTAAGTCTTCGATATCAACCACTTCTACATCAGCTTCCAACTCATCCAAAATATCACGCACTTTTACGCGGAAAGCACCTATACCATTCTTTGAGAAAATCGGTGTAATCGATAAAGTCACAATCGTTGTTACACCATCCTCGACCATTTGTCTGACTGTCTCATCCACAAACGGATGCGTATGGGCATAGGCATTATATACACGCACTGCTTGGTCAAAATATTGGTTGAGTACTTGCTGCAAGCCCCTTGCTTGACGATCAGTCGCCGCGCTCATTGGATCGCAGGTCCCCAAACTGCGATAACGCTTTGTTAATCCATCCAGCACTTGCGGAGGCGGTGTTTTACCTTGCATAATATGCGAAAAATAATCCCCCAGCTCATCTAGCGATTTTGGTGCACCATAAGCATAATGAATTACTCCAATCATCTTGTTACATAGCTCCTTTAATATCTAAATTTTCAATTAATTAACTATACTATAAATGAGAACTGTTATCAATGAGATTTGACACAAATCATACTTTTTACTCATACAAAAAGTATGATTTAATCAAATACTTGAGTTCTTCATTACGTTTAAATTTAGAAAAAAAGCATCCATCGTCAAAAACGATTGAATGCTTCTTTTTTCTAACTTATATTAGTAACAAGAAAATCAACAGAACTGCCAAGATGATTTGAAACAGGCCAATTCCCCCGGCATAAGCCGTTAGCTTCCAGCCATGCTGCGTTAAATCCCGCACTTTTACGCTCATACCAATTGCTGCAAGAGCAATGATTTCCAAGTAATTACCGAATGTTTTAATCGGGTGTGTCACCGTTTCCGGGAACTGAAAAATACTGTTGATTGTGCACAACAACAGAAATCCACCTACATACCATGGTAAAATGGAACGCCAATCAAAGCGCTCCCGCTCCGTTGTTTGCCCTTGATTACGGTTTTTGATGCTTTTTAAAGCAAACACAACGACCGCCAAAAAGATAATACGCGTAATTTTAAACACAGCCGCTTGGTCCTTGACCAATTCTCCTACAATGCTTCCGCTCGCCACTACTTGTCCAACCGATTGCAACGTACCACCGATTAAAGCGGAAGACGGCAACACAGCATTGTGAAAAAGTGCGCCCGTAATAACCGGCAGCACAATCATCATAACCGTCCCCAGTAAATTGACAATCGTAATGGAAACAGCCATATCCGTCACTTTAGCCGAAATGGCCGGTGCTGTTGACGCAATCGCCGACGACCCACACACAGCGTTACCACTGGCCATCAGCAGACGAAAGTCCTCACCGAACTGTAATTTCTTCCCTAACCAAATGACAAACACAATCGTACCAGCCATTTGAATCACAATATAAGCAAGCCCCGTCATACCGATTTCCGCTAAAGAATGAAATGTCAAGGTTGCCCCTAATAACACAATAGAATAATAAAGCAATTTGCTTTCTGAAAACTTCACACCAGGACGCAATGTCTCATTGGATCCGATTGGCAGATTCCCTACTAAAATACCTATTAAAATAGCAAATAATCCACTCCCTAAACTAGGGAAAAAATAACCGAGAAACCTTCCAATCAACGCAATGACAAGACAAAGCAATAAACCTGGCAAAATACTAACCATTCTTTTCATGCCTTTACCTCGTTGTTAAAATTGGAGACAGCTTTTTTGTCCCATTGTCGAATATAACACAACGAAAGTTACTTTGTCCCCCTTCCTTCGGATTTTCCAGGAAACAGCCGGGCTTTGTGAAAATGAACAATGAAGACAGTTTTTACTTACAATAGAAAAAATAGGGATAAAAAAGCTGTCCCTTACAATGTCACTTGCACAAAGGTTTCTCCACCTTTACGTGCTTGTACATTCACTTTATGTATTCTTTATATTTTCCTCTCTATTGAACGGTAAAAGGAACATACAATCCTTTTTTCAATTTACTTGCCTGTACAGAAGTGACTTCCTTTTCAATCACAATATAATAAAGAGTATTAAAGGAAAATGGCTCATTATTTTTCAGACGAATATACTTTTCTTTTTCAATCACCGGTTGGATGAATGAAAGTTTATTTCCTTCGCTATCAAAGATATACACATTCTCTTCATGAACCGAACCGCTAACTAACGGCATATTAAACTCAATTAACCACGCCTTCTTCGCATCAGTTGTTTGTTTTTCTTCCAATACATCATACGAAGCTGAATCAACATTCAACGCATTGCTTATTTTTATTTTTTCAATCGTTCCATTTGATTTTGTAAAATATAAAGATGGATTTTCGATATAAAGGTTTTTAGATACAACGCTATTTACACTCGTCTCATTACTACCATCATTCTTAATTTTAGTAAGTCTCGCACCAGCTGCTATAACCAGAAACGTCATTTTCCGCAAATTTGGCTGATGAACATTATTTTGAATACTGACCCACAAAAAAACTGCTGAGATTTCTCTCAACAGTTTCCTTCCCTACTCTACCTTTTCACCTTCTCCTGTCAATAAAACCAATTGACTCTCTTCAAATC
>JBJEFO010000107.1:0-21142 GCA_051874135.1 Lysinibacillus sp. | reverse complement strand
ATGTCTAACGATTTAGGGGCGTTTTTTATTGTATATTTTTTCAGTCAATTTTTTCAAAAATAAAAACTTATGCTACGAATACTCGCTCATAACAAAAATTATACAACATATAATGCAATGAACCTAAAGGCAGATGGATAGGGTTAATACTGTAATTTTACATATTGGTAGGTCTTTTTAACGGAATATGAACATTTGGAATAGAGAAAATGTATTAGGAGCTGATCGATGTGCAATTTTCAGTAATAAATCGCCAACAGGAACTAGAGAAGGCAATTGAAGAAACATTCGATTTGTGCATTATTGGCGGTGGTATAACAGGTGTTGGGATTGCGCTTGATGCGATTGCAAGAGGCTTATCAGTCGTATTACTGGAGATGCAGGATTTTGCTGAAGGTACATCTAGTCGCTCTACAAAGCTCGTACATGGCGGGTTGCGCTATTTAAAGCAGTTCGAAATAAAAGAGGTAGCTGAATTAGGGAGAGAGCGCGCGATTGTATATGAAAACGGACCACATGTAACAACGCCTGTTTGGATGCTCCTGCCGTTCCATAAAGGAGGGAATTTTGGAAAGTTTACAACAGCGTTGGGGTTAAAAGTATACGATGTATTAGCAGGCGTAAAAAAGGACGAGCGCCGTTTTATGTTGTCAAAGGAAGCAACGATTGAACAGGAACCTTTAATAAAACAGCACGATTTGATTGGTAGCGGCGTTTATGTAGAATACCGTACAGATGATGCAAGATTAACAATTGAAGTAGCTAAAGCAGCTAAAGAACGTGGTGCGTATATGTTCAATTATATGAAAGCGTTTTCTATACAACAAGTTAATTGTACTTTTTTACACGTTGGTACGGAAGATCAACTGACAGGACAAAAGCATATATTTCGAGCAAAAAAAGTAGTGAATGCAACAGGGCCGTGGGTAGATCAAGTACGTGCATTGGACGGTAAAATAGCTGGCAAGCATTTAATTTTATCAAAAGGGGTTCACATCGTATTTGATGCATCAAAATTTCCGTTAAAGCAGGCTATTTATTTTGATACAGAAGATGGACGTATGGTTTTCGCTATTCCTAGACAAGGAAAAACGTATGTAGGAACGACAGATACATTTTACGAAGGAGACCCGGGAGATGTCCGTGCCGAGCAGTCTGATATTCATTATTTATTAAAAGCTATTAAGTTCATGTTTCCAAATATAGAAGTAGGTGCACAACATATTGAATCGACATGGGCAGGTGTGCGCCCGTTAATTCATGAAGAAGGAAAAGGACCTTCTGAAATTTCGCGTAAAGATGAAATTTGGCAGTCGGAAAGTGGTGTCATTACAATTGCAGGAGGGAAGCTAACAGGTTATCGCAAAATGGCAGAAAAAATAGTTGATTTAGTCGTAGCGCAACTAGAAAAAGAGGGGAAGCGTCGCTATAGACATTGTACGACTAAATATATTCCTATTTCAGGAGGTGATTTAAGCGGTTCAAAATATTTTGATACGTATGTTCAAAGAGGTGTAGAAAAGGGCTTGAAGGCAGGGTTAACGAAGGAACAGAGCATACAGTTAGTGAAATTATACGGTACGAATATTGACTATGTTCTTTCGTTTATAGGACAAGCAGAGCGTTTGCCGATGACATTATTTGCTCAGCTTTATTACGGTATTTATTTTGAAAGTGTTGCCAAGCCGACCGACTTTTTTATTCGCCGAACAGGAGCTTTATTCTTTAATATGAAGACGGTAGAGACGTATAAAGAAGCAGTTGTCAATGAAATGCAACATATTTTAAGCTGGTCGGAAAGTCAGAAGGAGCAGTATAAGAAAGAGTTAGAGGAAGCCATTCGAGTTGCGAAAGTAAACTAATTTAAAGGGGATGGATCAATGTCTGCTTTTCTAGGAGAAGTAATCGGTACGATGATTCTCATATTGTTTGGTGGTGGTGTTGTCGCTGGAAGTTTACTAAAGTTTTCAAAAGCTCAAAATGGCGGATGGGTTGTTATAACAATCGCATGGGGCCTTGCTGTAGCGATTGCTGCTTATTCGGTAGGAGGGTTTAGTGGGGCTCATTTAAACCCTGCTTTAACGATTGGTTTGGCGACGATTGGTAATTTCCCGTGGGCAGATGTACCACTTTACATTGTTGCTCAAATTTTAGGCGCGATTATAGGGGCAGTTATCGTTTACTTTGTTTATTTGCCGCATTGGAAAAATACAGACGATGCAGATGCAAAATTAGCTGTTTTCGCGACTGCTCCAGCAATACGTCATCCACTTTCTAATATTATTGCAGAGTGTGTCGGTACATTTGCTTTAGTCGTTGGTATTTTAGCAATTGGCGCAAATCAACTTGCAGATGGTATTAATCCACTCCTAGTCGGTTTGCTCGTTGTCGTAATCGGTATGAGTTTAGGTGGACCAACAGGATATGCAATTAATCCAGCACGTGATTTAGGTCCTCGTATTGCCCATTTCTTGCTGCCGATTCATGGCAAGCGTGATTCAGACTGGAAATATGCATGGGTACCAATTGTCGGACCAATTGTAGGTGGCGTGTTTGGTGCGCTGTTTTATAAGCAATTTTTCTTAAATGAACCAACAAATCTTTTCTGGGCTGCATTAGCTGTAATTGTTATAATTTTTGCAGCGGCACAGCTTTCGATTTCAAAGAGTAGAGGAGGAACAGTATGAGTAAGTTTATAATGGCATTAGATCAAGGAACAACGAGTAGCAGAGCTATATTATTCGATAAGAAAGGGAATCCGGTCTATGTTGCACAAAAGGAGTTTAAACAACATTTTCCGAAATCCGGCTGGGTAGAGCATAATCCAATGGAAATTTGGAGTTCAGTTTTATCGGTTATTACACAAGTGCTTTCAGAAAATGATATTCATGCAAGTGATGTTGCAGGAGTCGGTATCACAAATCAACGTGAAACGACGGTTGTATGGGATAAACACACAGGAGAACCGGTGTACAATGCAATCGTATGGCAGTCTCGTCAAACAGCGGGTATTTGTGATCAATTAAAGGAACAAGGACATGAAGATACATTCCGCCAAAAGACAGGGCTTCTTATCGATGCTTACTTCTCTGGTACGAAAGTAAAATGGATTTTAGATAATGTCGAAGGTGCGCGGGAAAAGGCTGAAGCTGGTGATTTGCTATTCGGCACAATCGATACATGGATTACTTGGAAGCTTACAGAAGGGGCAGTTCATGTAACGGACTATTCAAATGCTTCAAGAACGCTTATGTACAATATTTTTGATTTAAAATGGGATGAGGAACTACTTAGCATTTTAAATGTACCAGCTTCGATGCTACCAGATGTTCGTCCGTCCTCTGAAGTGTATGGAAATATTGCAGAAAAGCATTTCTTTGGCCATTCCGTGCCAATAGCTGGTATTGCAGGAGATCAACAAGCGGCGCTATTTGGGCAAGCATGTTTTGAAAAGGGTATGGCAAAAAATACGTATGGTACGGGTTGCTTTATGCTGATGAATACAGGAGAAGAGGCTGTAAGGTCAGAGCATGGGTTATTAACGACAATTGCATGGGGCATTGATGGCAAAGTACATTATGCTTTGGAAGGCAGTATTTTTGTTGCGGGCTCTGCGATTCAGTGGCTACGTGACGGCTTACGTTTTTTCCGTAATTCAGCAGATAGTGAAGAGTATGCAAAACGTGTGGAACATACGGATGGCGTTTATGTCGTACCTGCTTTTGTTGGACTAGGGACGCCTTATTGGGATAGTGACGTGCGCGGGGCTGTCTTTGGCTTAACACGCGGTACGAGCAAAGAGCATTTTGTACGTGCTACATTGGAATCATTGGCATATCAAACACGTGATGTGTTAGAGGCTATGGCATCTGATTCCGGGATTGATATGAAAACGTTACGCGTGGATGGCGGTGCAGTAATGAATGACTTTTTAATGCAATTCCAGTCAGATATCTTAAACGTACCTGTGGAACGTCCTTCTGTAAATGAAACGACCGCATTAGGAGCTGCCTATTTAGCAGGGTTAGCAGTAGGCTTTTGGGAAAATAAAGACGATGTACAGGAGCATTGGCAACTTGATAAAAAATTCGAGCCACAAATGGCAGAACAACAGCGTGAGCAATTATTTGAGGGCTGGCATAAAGCTGTAAAGGCAGCGCAGGTGTTTAAATAGTGAGGTAGGTGGTTGATGCATTTTTGGTTAAAACCTCTCTTTTTCACTTAATCCCATAATTCAAGCGTATAGGATGAAATGGGCGTGCGAGTTGTAACAACTGTAAATTCTGCGTCATTATTAGTTCCATCAATATAAGGACTAGCGTCGAACGTAATGCAGTTGTTATTGCTAATGAATACGCTATTTAAAATTAAAGTTCCGTAGCTTGAGCTTTCATCTTTATGATATACATTTACTCGGATGCCACCAATTTGATTTTTTAGGCAGATTTTTGCGTCTCCGCCTGTTACGCCTTTTAAATATGTAGATGTACTTGAAGAAGTTTTCGAATCTACTAATGTCCATGCATTCGCATGTGTGGACATTGTATTTCCTATAATAAGTAATGGAATGATGATTGCTAAAGCTACGAAATATGTAGATATTTTTTTCATGCAAACCACTTCCTTCTTTTGCATTTTTTCTATGTCGTGACAAAGGTGATGAACTATTATTAAGTAGTATGAGTTAAATGTATTTAGACTATTCAAGTGAAACAGAAGAAATGAGGCGGTCTTGTTTTTAGACCGCCTCATTTCTTACTAACATGTTCTTGAATCCGTTCGAAGAAATAATAATTTGAAAAATACTGAATACCAGATGTTTTCTCAAGAGAAGCGTTTTTATGTAACTCATAATTTTTTAAATCGCCTTCACGGTAGCTAATAATCGCTTCGATTAAAGATTGCATCCAAGGTTTTGCAAGCGTATACTCGGCGATATTATTTTTCTTACCAATAGTCGCTTCAATTAGTGCTAAGCTATAATTTTTCATTGCGATATTTGGAATAGTTGCAGCTGCTTCACGTGCAGCTTTGTAGTCTTTAACAAGCATTGCGCGACTCGCTTTATATGTTCCTTGAACAACAGGTGAGCTGTACCGAGCAAGGAGTGCATCAATTGCTGCCATTTGTGTTTTTACGTCGCCGTCTTTTTGTGTCAAAATATATTGATTTAACGGGTTTCGCGTTGATGAGGCTAAATAACGCTCTAGCTTCACTAAATCTTTACTGCGATATGTCATATACAGTATATACCCAAGACGACCAATTCCAATTACGACGATAATAGCGATAACAACCCAAAACGGTATTTGAAAAATCACAGAAACAATACCTGCAAGTATAGAAAATAAAATTAAACTAACAAAATAAACCATATTCCACCTCCAAACACTATCATACGTTAAAATGACAAGCGATGTCCTTTGAGTGATAAATAATCAAAAAGTTTACATAATCGAAGACAAAAAGGTAAGCAATTCCGTAAGAACTGCTTACCTTTTTTCTTAATTGTGTACAAGTTGTGCTTTTTTATTTTTAGTTGCTTTTGGCGCCTTCACTTTTTCGTTGATGTGTTCAAAGAAGTAGTAGTTCGTGAAATATTGAATACCAAGGGATTGTTGTAATGCATTGTTTTTTTGTACTTCGTATTCATCTAGTTGCCCTTTTTTATAATGAAACACTGCCGCTATGAGTGATGTCATCCACGGTTTAGCAAGTACATAATGTTGTGCTTTTGCCTGTCCTTGTGTTGCATCAATCAATGCTAAATGATAATTGCGCATTAAATCATTAGGAATTTGCTCAGCGAATTGTTTTGCGATTGGATACTGATGATCGAGCATTGCCCGATTTGCTCGGTGAGTAGCCTGCATAATTGGGGATTTATAAGTCGCTAAAATATTGTCGATTGCTCGTCTTTGAATATCGACTGAGCTATTTTTCAATGCTAAAGTATAGTTGTACAACGGATTTTTCATCGATGATTTTAAAAAGCGCTCAATTTTTGTAACATCTTGGCATCTGTATAAAATGTGTATTACATATGCAGTGCGCCCTAAAGAGATTGTGATGACTAGTACGATGAGAATCAAAAATGGAATGTTGAATATGACCATCATTATTCCGGCAATAATAGTAAATAAAATTAAGCTGACAGTAAAGTTCATGTTAATCCCCCTAACGAGTTTTTTTGAATAAAATATTACTGAATTTTTCGAATATCCCCCCTGGCTTGTCTATTAAGAAAGATTTTTGCTAAAATGAGACGTTATCCTTATCAAAATGTCATGGTAGCAGTGTGATAATATAGAAAATATGCTATCATAAAAAGTAATGTAAATAAGAAGGAGTTTTAATGTATGAAACGACATGAAGCACGCGAAAAAGCGTTGCAAGTTCTGTTTCAATTAGACAGCACGGAGCTTCCAGTTGAAGAAGCAATTGAGCATGTTTTAGAAGAGCGCAAATCAAACGCTTTTTTAGAGCAATTAGTCCGTGGAACAATTGAACATAAAGAGGCAATCGACGCAGCACTCGAAGAAAAATTAGAAAACTGGACGCTAAGCCGTCTGCCAAAAATTGAAAGAACTGTTTTACGTTTATCTGTTTACGAATTATTATATATGCAAGATACACCACAAAAAGTAGTACTTAATGAAGCAGTTGAGCTTTGCAAAGTATTCAGTGATGATAAATCAAGCAAGTTCGTAAATGGTGTGCTTTCTAAATTTACACAACAATAAAGAGAAGTGAACATTGGAAGGGGTAACAACATGTCAAGTGCAATTATTAATGGTAAAGAAATTGGTCAAGAAATTCGAAAGTCAATTGAAGTGCGCGTAAACGCATTGAAAGAACAAGGAATTACACCAGGTTTGGCAGTTATTTTAGTTGGGGACAACCCTGCAAGTAAAACATACGTAGCAAACAAGCAAAAATCTTGTGAGGCAATCGGTATGTTTTCCGAATTAATTAAAATGCCAGAAGATACGACACAAGAAGCTTTACTAGATCAAATTCGTGATTTAAACAATCGTCAAGATATTCACGGTATTTTAGTTCAACTCCCATTACCAAAACATATTGATGAGGATGCTGTTATCGCAACAATTTCTCCTGAAAAGGATGTAGACGGTTTCTCACCAGTAAGTGTTGGGAAAATGATGTTAGGACAAGATACGTACTTACCATGTACTCCTTTCGGTGTGATGAAGCTTCTAGAGCATTCAGGTATTGACGTAGCAGGCAAGCACGCTGTAATCGTAGGACGAAGCCATATCGTAGGTAAGCCAATGGGTCAGCTGTTGCTCCAAAAGGATGCAACGGTTACATATACGCATTCTAAAACACCGGATTTACCATCGTTTACAAAACAAGCCGATATTTTAATCGCAGCAGTTGGACGTGCGAATTTCATTACAAAAGAACATATTAAACCAGGTGCTGTTGTAATTGACGTAGGTATTAACCGCGACGAAAATAATAAGCTTTGTGGCGATGTGAATTTTGCAGATGTAGATGGTATCGCATCATATATTACACCAGTACCAGGCGGTGTTGGTCCAATGACAATTACAATGTTACTAGAAAACACAGTGCAAGCTGCTGAAAAAAAGTTAGTACAGGACAAAGCTATTAAAAACATGTAAAATAAGAAGAGAATTGATAAGGGTGTCTTAAGTTAGGTGCAGACACCCTTTTCTCTTGCCATTACGGGCTAATTACATAAAAAAGGGGGCGGAATTATGTCGTCTTCATACTTAACAGTAAAAGCATTAACTAAATATATAAAACGAAAATTTGATGCAGATCCACATCTTCGTGAAGTATATGTGAAGGGTGAATTATCGAACGTGAAGGTACACACATCGGGACATATTTACTTTACGCTAAAAGATGATGGTGCACGCATTAATGCGACAATGTTTCGAGGACAGGCAGCAAAGTTATCTTTCGTTCCTGAAGAAGGCATGCAAGTGTTTATTCGTGGAGATGTTAACGTATATGAAGTTGGAGGAACGTATCAGCTTTATGCCCAAACGATGGAGCCGGATGGAATTGGTGGTTTGTTTGTAGCATTTAATCAGCTAAAAGAGCGTCTCCAAAAGGAAGGTTTATTTAATCCGAACTTTAAACAGCCGATTCCGCAGTTTCCGAAAACGGTCGGTGTACTTACGGCAACAACAGGTGCTGCAATTCGAGATATTTGTACAACGATTAGTAGACGTTACCCACAAGCGGAAATTTGTATTTATCCAACGCTTGTACAGGGGGCGAGTGCAGCCGCAGATATAGCGAAAAATATTCGGCTAGCCAATCAGCATGCGATGTGCGATGTATTAATTGTCGGGCGTGGTGGCGGTTCGATTGAAGATTTATGGGCGTTTAATGAAGAAATCGTTGCCCGTGCTATTTTTGAAAGTCGTATTCCGATCATTAGTGCGGTAGGACATGAAACTGATACAACGATTGCAGATTTTGTTGCAGATTTGCGTGCACCGACGCCAACTGCAGCAGCGGAACTCGCTGTACCAAATCAACAAGAACTGTATCAGCGAGTACTAAAAAGTAGGTCGCAATTGCATCAAATGGTAACGGCCCGACTGACATATGAGCGTAGCCGTTTAACAAAACTACAAAATGCGTACCCGCTTGCGATGCCAGAGCGTTTATATCGTCCGTTTACAGAAAAACTAGTGCAAATGGATACACAGCTACAAAATGCAACACAGCTGTATTTCATGAAACAGCGAAATACGTTAGAGCGTATGCAAGCGTCGCTACAAATGCAATCACCGAATCAAAAGGTAGAATATGCAAAACGCCAATTAGACGTTACGACACAGCAGCTTACACGCGCGGCATTTGCACATATTGAGAAAAATAAACGCCAGTTTAGTGGCGTCATTCGTACACTGGAAGCATTAAATCCACTAGCGATTATGCATAAAGGATTTAATGTAACATATAAAGAAGGTAAAGTAATAAAATCTATTGAGCAATTATCAAAAGATGATGAGATTCAACTTGCGCTTTCTGACGGAATAGCACAAGCGAAAATATTATCAACGCAAAAAAGGGAGGAATTATAGTGTCACAACAATCATTTGCAGCGGCAATGACAGACTTAGAGGAAATTGTTCGTAAACTTGAACAAGGAGACGTTCCTCTTGAAGAAGCGATTGATTTATATAAAAAAGGTATGGAACTTTCAAGCTTTTGCCATGAAAAACTTACGAATGCAGAACAACAATTAATTTCAATTGTTGGTGAAGATGGCACAAAACAACCATTTCCATCTAGTTTAGGAGAGGGATAAAATGAGTGAGTATTTACAACAATTTATAAAACAACATGTACCGAACATTGAGTCACATATGTATAATTTTGTGAAAGAACTTCAAGGACCACAAGTGTTAAAGGAATCTATGCTATATTCACTTGAAGCAGGAGGAAAACGTATTCGCCCATTATTTGTAGCTGCTGTTTGTGAAATGTTTAACCAGCCACAAAATGCGATGTACACAGTAGGATCTGCAATTGAAATTATTCATACGTATTCATTAATGCATGATGACCTGCCATGTATGGATGATGACGATATGCGTCGTGGAAAGCCGACAAATCATAAAGTATTTGGAGAAGCATTAGCAGTATTAGCAGGCGATGCATTAAACTCTATGGCATTCGGTTTATTAGCAACGATGCCAAATGTTTCTGGCGAGCAACGCTTAGAGCTTGTTGAGATGCTAAGTAAGTACGCTGGTGCAGAAGGTATGGTTGGTGGGCAAGTACTCGATATGGAAGGGGAAAAACGTCAGTTAAACTTAGCTGAATTAGAAAATGTCCACATCAATAAAACAGGGGCATTATTACGATTTAGTATTGAATCAGGTGCTGTATTATGCAATGCTACTAAGGAGGAACGTGAAGCTTTAGTAGAGTATGCACATCATATCGGTTTAGCGTTCCAAATTCAAGATGATATTTTAGATATTGAGGGGACTAGCGAACAGCTAGGCAAAACTGCCGGTAAAGATGTAGAAAGCGATAAAAGTACGTATCCTGCACTATTAACAGTAGATGGTGCAAAGCAAAAGCTAGCGGAACATTATGAGTTAGCAATTGCCGCATTAAATCGCTTAACTGTTGATAGTACATTATTACGTGAAATCGCTATGTATATTGTTCGTCGAAGCAATTAAGTGTGAATCATTTCATTCTGAAGTTTAACACTGTTATAATGGAACAATATCGCAAACACGGCGAATAAATAGATGAAAAGGTGTGTGTAGAGATGGATTTAAACAAAATTTCTAGTCCATCCTTTTTAAAAGGCTTGAACAATAAACAATTAGAAGCGCTTGCAAAAGATATTCGTACGTTTTTAATTGAGAAGTGTTCTGTCACTGGAGGTCACATCGGGCCAAATTTAGGTGTAGTCGAACTAACAATCGCTTTGCATAAAGCGTTTAATAGTCCAACAGATAAATTTTTATGGGACGTAGGGCATCAAGCTTATGTGCATAAGATTTTAACGGGACGCGCAAGTCAGTTTGATACTTTGCGCCAATATAAAGGACTTTGTGGATTCCCGAAGCTTGTTGAAAGCGAGCACGATGAATGGGAAACAGGGCATAGTTCAACGTCATTATCAGCTGCAATGGGAATGGCAGCAGCACGGGATATTAAAAAGGAAAAAAACTATGTTGTGCCGATTATTGGAGATGGTGCACTAACAGGTGGTATGGCACTTGAAGCGTTGAATCATATCGGTCATGAAAAAACGAATATGATCGTTATTTTAAACGATAACGAAATGTCGATTGCACCTAACGTAGGGGCGTTACATGGTGTTTTAGGTCGTTTACGTACGGCAAAAGAATATTCAAAGGCAAAAGAAGAATTAGAGCGCTTAATGCTCAAAATTCCGGTCGTAGGTGATAAGCTTGCATCAACTGCTGAACGTGTAAAAGATAGTTTAAAGTATTTAGTAGTTTCAGGTGTATTTTTTGAAGAAATGGGCTTTAAATATCTTGGACCAATCGATGGACATGATTTCGAAGTACTAGAAGATACGTTAGAATATGCGAAAAAAGTAAAAGGACCAGTCCTTGTACATGTTATTACGAAAAAAGGTAAGGGCTACAAACCAGCTGAGGAAGATACAGTTGGTACATGGCATGGAACAGGTCCATATAAAATGGAAAACGGTGAATTTGTAAAATCAGCCGCGAAAGGTCCAGCTTGGAGTAGCTTAGTTGCTGAGTCTGTTCGTAAATGTATGAAGGAAGATGAGCGTATCGTAGCGATTACTCCTGCGATGCCAGTCGGTTCGAAACTAGAAGGGATTCAAAAAGATTTCCCAGAACGTTTCTTTGATGTAGGTATTGCTGAGCAACATGCTGCAACAATGGCGGCAGGTTTAGCGACGCAAAAAATGAAACCGTTTTTAGCAATCTATTCAACATTTTTACAACGCGCTTACGACCAAGTACTGCATGATATTGCAAGACCTAACTTGAATGTCTTTATCGGTATTGACCGTGCAGGGCTTGTAGGGGCAGATGGGGAAACACATCAAGGTGTGTTCGATATTTCATTTTTACGTCATATTCCAAATATCGTATTAATGATGCCGAAAGATGAAAACGAAGGGCAACATATGGTGAAAACAGCGATTGAATATGATGGCGGGCCAATTGCAATGCGTTATCCTCGTGGCAATGGTCTAGGCGTTGAAATGGATGCAGAAATGAAAGTGCTACCAATCGGTTCATGGGAAGTACTAAGAGAAGGAAAAGACGCAACGATTTTAACGTTCGGGACGACGATTCCAATGGCATTTGAAGCGGCAGAAACGTTAGCTGCTCAAGGTGTTCAAGTGAAAATTGTGAATGCGCGCTTTATTAAACCGATGGATGAGGCAATGCTACATGAATTAATGCAGGCTAGTGCGCCAATTTTAACGATTGAGGAAGCTATGCTTCAAGGTGGATTTGGTAGTGCAGTGCTAGAATTTGCAGCAGATCATCAATATAAAGTAGATATTGACCGTATCGGTATTCCAGATCAATTTATTGAGCATGGTAATGTCGATCAATTACTTGAAGAAATTAACGTAACAGCTGAAGAAACGGTAAAACGTATTAACGCGTTACTGAAAAAGCGGGTAGGAACTGTATGACGAAACAACCGAAAGAGCGTGTAGACGTTCTATTAGTGGAGCGCGGTCTTTGTGAAACGCGTGAAAAAGCAAAGCGCTCCATTATGGCAGGGCTCGTATTTTCAAATGAAACGCGCATCGATAAAGCGGGAGAAAAAATTGCGGTCGATGCGCCGCTTCAAGTGAAGGGCTCTGACTTAAAATACGTAAGCCGTGGTGGATTAAAACTAGAAAAAGCATTGCAAATTTTCGATATGTCTGTCGAAGGAAAGTTAATGCTTGATATCGGTTCATCGACGGGCGGTTTTACGGATTGTGCACTGCAAAACGGAGCACGCCACTGTTATGCACTTGATGTTGGTTCAAATCAATTAGCATGGAAAATTCGTTCAGATGAACGCGTAACGGTAATGGAAAAAACGAATTTCCGTTATACAAAGCCGGAAGATTTAGTAGAAGGTCTACCGGATTTTGCAACGATTGATGTATCCTTTATTTCATTATCGCTTATTTTACCTGTATTAAAAACGGTGTTAATGCCAGGCGGAGACGTTATGGCACTTGTTAAACCCCAATTCGAAGCAGGGAAAGAAAACGTCGGGAAAAAAGGAATTGTACGCGAACCGAAAGTGCATTTAGCGGTGCTTGAACAGACGGCAAAGATGGCTACAGAAGTCGGATTTGTCGTAGTTGATGCTTCATTCTCGCCAATTACAGGTGGCGAGGGCAATATTGAATTTTTATTCCACTTAAAAAATCCGCATGACGGGGAAGAGTTAGTAGCATTTACTAATTTCGACGCTGTTGTGAAGGAAGCGCACGCACAATTAAAATAAAGTGAAAAAGGTGACTTCGGATAACATGCTGAAGTCATCTTTTTGTATTTACAAACTAGCACTAAAATAGTAAAGGATTTATGCGAAAAAAATGCGATATATTATATTCGAATATTTTTAAAAGTATTGTAATACATGCTTTTATTAAGCATTCTCTTATTTTTTCTTGTATTTCTTTTATGCAGGTGGTAGTGTAAATATACAGTTAAAAATTTATGGGGTGAAATTATGAATAAAGGCCAACGTCATATTCGAATTCGCGATATTATTACAAATAATGAAATTGAGACACAAGATGATTTAGTCGAACATTTAAAGAATGCAGGCTATAATGTAACACAAGCTACAGTATCACGTGATATTAAAGAGTTACATTTAGTAAAGGTACCATTACAAGATGGACGTTACAAATATAGCTTACCTGCAGATCAACGCTTTAATCCAATTCAAAAATTACATCGTGCGTTAGCAGATGCGTTCGTATCGATTGATGGCGCATCACATTTTTTAGTGATGAAAGCTTTACCCGGTAATGCGAATGCGATTGCTGCCTTACTAGATCATTTAGATTGGAATGAAATTTTAGGGACGATTTCAGGAGATGACACAATTTTAATTATTTGTCGAACAGAACCGGACCGTGAAGAAGTTAAAAATCGATTATTAGATATGCTTTAATTTGAGGTGTTAGTTTTGTTACAAGAGCTAAGTATACGCAATTTTGCCATTATAGACGATTTAACCGTTAGTTTTTCGGACGGTTTAACAGTATTAACAGGGGAAACAGGTGCCGGAAAGTCGATTATTATCGATGCAGTGCACCTTCTTGCTGGTGGACGTGGATCGTTAGAATTTATCCGTCACGGTGCGAAAAAAGCAGAACTAGGTGGATTGTTTCAAATATCTAGTGAAAATCATCCAATTTATACAAAGCTTGAAGAAGCGGGTATAGAAGCAGAGGAAGGAACTATTATTTTACGACGTGATTTAAATGATAATGGCAAAAGTATTTGTCGCGTAAATGGCAAGTTAGTTCCACTTGCTGTCCTTCGTGATATCGGTGCGAGCTTAATTGATATACACGGGCAACATGAAAACCAAGAGCTAATGGACGAAAAACATCATATTCATTTGCTTGATTACTTTGCGCAAGATGACTTACAACAGGTGAAACAGCAGTATGAAACACTTTATGATTCGTATCGCGAATTAAAAAGAGAAGTACAAGCTCTGAATTTAGATGAGCAACGCACTGCGCAGCGAATTGATTTATACCAATTCCAAATTAATGAGTTAGAGGATGCATCATTAAAAATCGACGAGGAAGAGCAATTAATAGAAGAACGCCGTCGCTTAATGAATTTCCATAAAATTTTTGAACGTGCGAATATTGCCTATGATGCGATTTCTAGTGAATCAAAAGGCCTTGATTTTATTGGGAATGCAATGCAGGCACTCGAAGACATTGCAAATTTAGACTCGAATTTTAAGGAGGCTTCCGAAGCGGTAACTTCTAGCTTTTATGCATTGCAAGATGCTGCATATCAAATTCAAAATGTACTGGATGATTTAGAATTTGATCCACAACGAATGAATGAAGTAGAGCAACGTTTGGCACAATATCAAGCAATGAAGCGTAAATACGGGACAACCGTGGAAGAAATTTTAGCATACCAAGCAAAAATTGAAGAAGAATTAATGCAATTAATTAATCGTGACGAAACGATTCAGCAAAGTGATAAACGCCTTCGTGAAATGGAGGAGCAGTTAAATATTTATGCTGAGGAGTTAACAGCAATTCGAAAAGCAAATGCAATACGTCTAAGTGAAGCAATTATGAATGAGTTACGTGTTTTGCATATGGAAAAAGCAAAATTTATCGTTAATTTTGAGCCGCTTGAGCAATTTGATGGAAATGGCAAGGATGATGTTGCCTTTTATATTTCTACCAATGTAGGTGAGCCGCCGAAATCGCTACCTAAAATTGCGTCTGGTGGAGAGCTTTCTCGTATGATGTTGGCGCTAAAAACCATTTTCTCATCGTCAAACGGCATTACATCTATTATTTTTGATGAGGTCGACACAGGTGTAAGTGGTCGAGTTGCGCAGGCTATTGCTGAAAAAATTGCAGATATTTCGGCGAATTCACAAGTATTATGTATTTCTCACTTACCGCAAGTCGCTGCAATGGCGGACCAACATTATTATATTAAAAAACAGGTTGAAGATAATCGTACATTTACAACAGTGAACGAACTTAAAGACGAAGAGCGTATTGAAGAAGTCAGTCGCATGATGAGCGGTGCTGAAATTACGGATTTAACGCTTCAACATGCAAAAGAATTAATTGAAATGGCGAAAAACCGCAAACAAGTGATGAATTAAAAAAATTTTTTTCAAACTCAATATATGGTCAAAAAGTGTAGATACTAAAAGGTGTCTACACTTTTTATGTGTGGAAAAGAAAGCATAGCTTTTCCAAGGAAATCTACATAAGAAAATGAAGCATTTTAAGCTATGTTGGCACAAAATGTGTTTTTCTAATTGGTGTCGACAGGATAAAAAATATGTCTTTTGATGTGTCCTTATTTTTCCGTTCATAATCAATTAAAAGTGCTACAAGCTAATGAAAAAAAGGAGGTGGAATATGAAACGGCTTTCCCATTCATTGTTACTTGTTTGTCTAACGTTTTTTACGTTTGTAATGCCAGTTGAAGCGAGAAAACTTATACCAATGGGACACACAATTAGCATTCAATTACAAATGCCACATTATTATGTAGTCAATGATATCCTTCTAGATAGCGGTGATTGGTTACGTAAAAAAGATCAGTTACTAAAAATTGATGGACAAGAAGTTAAGGAATTTAATGAGGGCAATAAGCAATCTAAAGATGTGAAGCTTATTGTGAAACGAGGAGACAAACAATATACAGTAGAAGTAAGTAGCAATGAGCTTAAACAACTAACAAATTTTATTAAAAATCAAACAGATGGTGTTGGCACCCTAACGTACCTAGATCCTGAAGCGTTAGAATATGGTGCATTAGGACACCAAATTATTGACCATGCGATTGATATTACCCCAAAAGTGTTACGAGGCTCACTGTACTTAGCGAGCATCTCACAAATTAAAAAAAGCCGCCCTGGAGAGCCTGGTTATAAAATCTCTAGTAGTGAGCGGCATGAAGGAGAAGTAGGCACTGTTTTAGCCAATGAAGCGTACGGAATTTTTGGCAAATGGCAACAACCTCTACAACAAAGTCTGTATCCCCCGTTAGAAATTATACATGGAAATGAAATTAAACCCGGTCCAGCACAAATGCTTACGTCAATTGAAGGTTCAAAAGTTGAAAGTTTTTCCATCAACATTCTTAAAGTCACGAATGAAACTTTTCAATTTACAGTAACTGATGAACGACTATTGCAAAAAACAGGTGGCATTATACAAGGAATGAGTGGTAGCCCTATTATTCAAAACGATCAGTTTGTTGGAGCTGTTACACATATGTTTGTGGAAGAACCTCAGAGAGGGGCAGCAATTACCATTGTCGAAATGATAAAAAAATCCCCTAATTGAGGTCCAAGTAACTACACTTTGTATAAAAGTGTAGTTATTTTTATTTATTTTTAATAAAATATCGGTAATGAAATTTCGACAAAATAAAAAACAACACCTTTTCTGTCGTTTTTAGAGGAATTCATACTACTACTTATTCATTTTGGACCTTTTAAAAGGTTTTTTTTGTGGACTGTCGAATTAAAAAGATTGTGTCAATTGACATAATATTAGGGGAAATTTTCACTAGGGGGAAAAAAGCATGTCAAAAATTAAAATTGCCATTGCAGACGACAATCGTGATTTGGTCAAAATGATGGAAGCGTATTTTGAAAATCACGATTCGATTGAAGTTATGTTTACTGCCTCGAATGGTAAAGTTTGTATTAAGATGTTGGAACAGTATCGCCCAGATGTTCTGTTGCTAGATATTATTATGCCGCATTTAGATGGTATGGGTGTACTTGAAGCGATGTACAATGATGAAAATTTAGCGGATATACCGGTTATTATGTTAACTGCGTTTGGGCAAGATGATGTAATGAAAATGGCTGTTAATTATGGTGCATCTTACTTTATGCTAAAGCCTTTTGAATTTGAACAATTAGTACAAAAAATTGTTCATGTTGCAGGTGTGAAAGTAGAATCTGAAAAGCGAAAAAGTATTTTACAGCCAACGCCAAATAAAAAAATGGATCAGCGACAGCTCGATACAACAATTACAGCCATTATTAAAGAAATCGGTGTACCTGCACATATTAAAGGTTATTCTTATTTAAGAGAAGCAATCCAAATGGTGTATTACGATATCGAATTATTAGGCTCGGTGACGAAAATTTTATATCCAGAAATCGCGAAAAAGTTTGGGACAACTTCTTCACGAGTAGAACGCGCTATTCGCCATGCGATTGAAGTAGCATGGAATCGCGGAAGTTACGAAACGATTTCAGAGATGTTTGGCTATACGGTACATCATATGAAATCAAAACCAACGAATAGCGAATTCATCGCCATGATCGCCGATAAGATTCGGATCGAAATGGTTGCTAGCTAGTGTTTAGGAAGGTGTATAAAGCACATAAATTGTATCGTTATAAGTCAATCTTACACAATGTACGCTCATAAAGTTCTATCAGGAATTAAAGTAAATAATGAGTAATATTTGTTAAATCTTGTCACAATCTCGTAGGAGGGATTTTATTGATGACAGACGGTTTACTACGTGCATTTGATTTGGCAACACTTCATAAAATTGACGTTAGAACATTAACGAATATTCAGCGAATCGTTGAAAATGAAGTGAACTGTAGTGGCATGTTAGCAGATGATATAACAATACAAATTGTTATGTATTTGAAATATTGCAAAGCGGCGGTGACAAATACTATTACAGTGCAAGATTTAAAACGGGAAATTACCATTATTGAACAACAAAAAGCTTAAAGCGTTAAATGGGATATAGCAAGTAAACGCTAAATAATAGCTTTAACTGTTTTCTAAAATTACCGATAGAACAAATAGTAGCGCTCGTTTAAGGGCGCTTATTTATGTTTTGAGCAATCAAAGCGAGAATAGTGTAAACGATCAACATACTCATCTAACGGAGCAATAGTATTAGGAGAATAAAGATTAATAGTTATAAAGAAGGAAGTATAACTGCTTTTTAATGAGATAAAAGAAGTGTGTTGAATAATTTACAAAAACTTGCTAAACAAAACTATTTAGATTGTATATACTAGTTTATAAGAGAAAGGGGGGATTTACGTGGTCGTCTTTATTAATGACTTTTTTGAAATTACTGAAAGAAACGGAAAGGTGTTTGTAACGACTACAAAGTCAGGGTTTCCTATAAAAGATTTTGACGCAATCTTACGTAGTTTTCCTCGAATTAAATTAACGAATTTTGCCGTATTAAAAAGTGCTTTATCAAAAGTTAGCGCTACACCTGTTGAAATCGGTCAATGGCTACCGAATTTAGAAATTGAAGTATCTCGTGATAAAATGTCTGCTTCATTATTTATTCATGAAACACTCGATTTTATTCGCATGAATCAAGGGGACTTAAAGCAACGAATTAACAAAGTTCTAGCGGAAAATCGCATTGTTCATGGACTTTTACCGATACATATAGAAAGCATTGTTCCTGGTAAAGCAATATTAGTTGCACAAGGGACTCCTCCTGTAAAAGGGAATGATGCTAAAATTACGTATTTACAAATACCTGAACGCAAGCCGGTAATTCGAGAAGATGGCAAAGCGGATTATTATGATTTGAACTTTATTTTTGAAATTTCAGAAGGCTCGTGGTTAGGAGAAAAAATTCCTCCAGAGCCAGGTACACCGGGGCAAAATGTATATGGAGAGCTTCTTCCAGCAACACCGGGTCGAGATGTACCATTAAAGTATGATCATAAATCAGCTTATGAAGTGGAGGAAGATGGAAAAGTTATTCTTCGTTCACGTATAGGTGGAGTATTAGAACATAGCCAAGGTCGGATTTCTGTAAATCGTCATTTACCAATTAGCGGTGATGTAGGAATTGAAACAGGTAATTTAGAGTTCGAGGGCTCTATTAGTATTCGAGGTACGGTTCAAAATGGTTTTTCTGTTATTGCAAAAGGTGATATTTCCATTGAAGGACCTGAAGGAGTATCAAGTGCAAAATTAATTAAATCCATTGACGGTGATATTTATATTCGTGGTGGTATTTTCGGTTTAGGCGAAACACGAGTAGAAGCGGGTGGAAGTATTTTTGTTAAGCATGTAAATGAAGCGAATCTTTACGCAGGAGAGGATATCCATATTGGTTTCTACGCCATGGGATCCAATTTGAAAGCGCATTCTATTTTAGTAGATGAGCGTAAAGGTAAAATCATAGGTGGAACTGCTATTGCGAAAAGCCAAATTGTTACTGCAATTTCTGGCAATCGATTAGAGCGTCGGACAGAACTAATTATTAATAGTGTGAATAAGCAAGAAGTGTACGCAATGATTCAGGATAAAGCTGCACATCTAAAGGTATTACAAGAAGAAATTACGACACTTGAGGACCAAGTAAATCGATTAAAGCCGATTGTAGAACGGTTAAATAAGCAACAACTTGCTGCATTTGAGCAAGCGAAGCAAAATTTAAATGAATACAAAGAAGAAGCAATTGCAATAGATCATGAAATTAAAGTAATGATGAACGACTTGCGCAATATAGGAAAAGAAGAGATTCAAGTATCAAAAGAAGCTTATCCGGGCACGTATATCCAGATTGGTAAAAAGTCTACGATTCTATCAAAAATGACAAATGGCACATTCCTTTTAGAGTTTGGAGAGTTAAACGTATAATGACAAAACACATTCCTATTTATGCACATCGTGGGGCTTCGGGCTATGCTTTTGAAAATACATTTGAGGCGTTTGAAAAGGCACGGAAATTAAAGGCGGATGGCATAGAATTGGATGTTCAACTTTCAGAAGATGGCGTATGTTTCGTCTTTCATGATATAAAATTACAAAGACTAACTGGTGTTAGAAAACTAATAAATGAATGTAGAGCAGATGAAATAAAGCATTATCGAGTAGGTAGACGTTTTTTACGTCGCTTGACAGGAAAACGAATCCCGACGTTAGAAGAAGTGTTGAATTGGGCGATTGAGCATAATATGCCATTAAATTTAGAGTTAAAGGAATCTCTTCTAGACGATATAATGCCATTTATTCAACTGTTAAAAAAATATAGGCTACCTGAAGGAAGTCATGTGTCATCCTTTCATGACCAACTATTACGTACTGTAAAATTATATTATCCTAATATGGAAACGGCTATTATTGTTACGAAGAAATTTGAATGGGATCGATTGAACGATATGAGTTATATTAGTGCTGTTCATGCCCATAAAAGATACTATAAACAGCAGTTTTTAAAAGCGTGTGAAGTAGCACAAAAGCCAATGCGTTTTTATAGTATTGATGGAACGGAGCGTTTTTTATTGTCACCCGATGCTGTTGTAGTAGGATGGATTACGGATTATCCTGACCGTATTGTCAACATACAAAAAAAGGCATAAAAGTCGATTGCGACTTTTATGCCTTTTTTGATAGGTAAGTTTAAGTATTAACTTGCACTATTGTTATGTTTTTCTAAATCATTTGGAACTTCAGGTTTACGCTGCCAACGCTCTGCAACTTTCCCTTTTTTGCGGTCGCGATGAAGTAGGAATCCTGCAAAGAAACTAAAACCAGCTAAGAAGAAAATAATACCAACAACAAATTGTAACCAAAGCCAAGGGAATGGAAAAATTAAATTACTAAATAACGTATCTCGCATAAACTTAATTCCAGCAGCGGCCATTAAGCCGGGAATTAGTAGTACGATAAACGCTGCCATACGAGCCATACAGAAAACCTCCTAATCATACTTTCATTGTACAACGCCAATACCGAAAGTCAAGAATCATCCAATTTAACCATCTATTAGAATAATAATTGACAAGTATATAAAAGTCAGAATATTCTCAATAAAATGCACGCGTGCATTTTTATTTGCGTTCATTGCCGATAGAAAGTATTGTAAAGTTATAGAATAAAATG
>JBJEFO010000106.1:3014-21250 GCA_051874135.1 Lysinibacillus sp. | reverse complement strand
AAACTTTCTCAATAATGAAACATATGATACAATTTACTTCGATTATCGTAATATTGGAGGAGGGCTTTTATGAGTACGATTAAACGGCAAGATGTAGCTGTTGAAGAAACATGGAATTTACAAGATTTATTTGAAACAGAAATTGATTTCGAAAACGCTATTGAGGAAGTAAAAACAATTGCCAATCAAATTGAAGCTGAATTTAAAGGTACTATTACAACAGCAGACGTTGCATTAAACGTCATTTCTGCCTACGAAAATTTATATAAGAAGCTCGTTCCGATTGGTACGTATGCTAACCTTGCACTTAATGTTGATCAAACAAATAGTGATGCACAAATGCGTGCCTCACGTGTAGGTCAGCTAAATGGTGCAATCAGTGCCCAATTATCATTTATTGAAAGTGATTTATTAAAACTAGATGAGTCATTACTCCAAGAAATACTTACTGTAAATACTAACTACAAACGTTTTATTGAAAATTTATTAAAGAAAAAGCCGTATCAGCTTCATCCAGATGCTGAAAAAGCGTTAGCAGCATTTAGCACAACATTCAATGCCCCGTATGGCTTATATAACACAACAAAATTAGTCGATATGAAGTTCCCAAATTTCGAAGTAGACGGTGAAAGCTATCCACTAAGCTACAACTTGTTCGAAGGCGATTGGGAACTAGAATCAAACACAAATGTTCGCCGCGCTGCATTTGAAGCATTCTCAGCAAAACTTCGTGACTATCAACATACGACAGCGAAAACATATGATATGCATTTAAAAATAGAAAAAACGGAGAGCGACCTACGCGGATACAATTCGATTTTTGATATGTTATTACAATCTCAAGAAGTAGACCGTACATTATATGACCGTCAAATTGACTTAATTATGACTGAGCTTGCACCACATATGCAACGCTATGCTAAGCTGCTTCAAAAAGTACACGGTTTAGAGGAAATGACATTTGCTGATTTAAAAATCTCACTTGATCCTAATTATGAACCAAAAATTACAGTAGAACAATCTCGACAATATATGAAAGACGGCTTAGCTGTCATGGGTGAAGATTACGCTGATATGCTAGATCGTGCCTTCGATGAACGTTGGATTGATTTTGCACAAAATGAAGGTAAATCCACTGGCGCCTTTTGTTCTAGCCCATTTGGCTACCATCCATATGTATTAATCTCTTGGACTAGTCGAATGAATGAAGTGTTTGTACTTGCTCACGAGCTAGGTCATGCAGGACATTTCTATTTAGCAAATGCAGCACAAAATATTTATAATGCCCGCCCGTCTCTTTACTTCATTGAAGCACCATCGACAATGAACGAAATGCTAATGGCAAATCATCTGCTAAAAAATTCAAATGATGCAAGATTTAAGCGCTGGATTATTTCAACGATTATTTCTCGTACGTACTATCACAACTTTGTAACGCATTTACTAGAGGCAGCTTACCAACGTAAAGTTTACGAAATAATCGACGCAGGCGGCTCGGTAAATGCGCCTAAATTAAATGAACTGAAACGTGATGTGTTACAACAATTTTGGGGCGATACAGTTTATATTGTAGACGGTGCAGAATTAACGTGGATGCGTCAGCCGCATTACTACATGGGCTTATATCCATACACATACTCAGCAGGTTTAACAATTTCCACACAAGTAGCAAAACGTATTTTACATGAAGGCGAAACAGCTGTTCAAGACTGGATTGACGTGCTGAAAATGGGTGGTACAAAGTCCCCTGTAGAACTTGCTAAACATGCAGGAGTTGATATTACGACAGAGCAACCACTGTGCGATACAATCGCCTATATTGGTAGTTTAATTGATGAATTAGAAGCATTAACAGAAGAATTAAATACAGTAAATAACTAATTTAGATGCATTTAATCTAAAACTATCCGTTTCACTGTTTTCACGACAAAAAGCATGAGCAGATTAATACACTGCTCATGCTTTTTTATAGTATTTTATATAGTCTTTCCAAAACCCATTTAATCTTTCTATCTACCTTTATAATCCTGAAAAATTAAATTGCAATTGTATCTTTATCGTTAATTGGCTGATTGAATAGCTCAGATACACCTGAATCAATCGCTGCAGAGCCTACTGCTTTTGCTACTACGCCAGCTACACGCTCATCCATTGAGCTCGGTATGATAAAGTCTTCATTTAACTCTTCTTCTGTTACAAGTGATGCGATTGCTTCTACAGCAGCTAGCTTCATCGCTTCGTTAATATCTGTCGCACGAACGTCTAATGCACCACGGAAAATACCAGGGAACGCTAACATATTGTTAATTTGGTTTGCATAATCTGAACGCCCTGTACCAATAATACGTACTCCCCATGCTTTTGCGTTAGCAGGTGTAATTTCTGGATTTGGATTTGCTAACGCAAATACAATTGGATCTTTCGCCATTGATTTAATATGTGCCTCTGTTAATAGGTCTGCAACCGATACACCAATAAATACATCTGCCCCTACTAAAGCCTCATCTAATGAGCCACGTAAGCCTTCTGGGTTCGTTAAGTTTGCAATACCATCTTTAATCGGATTCATTCCTTCTGGACGACCTTCATAAATAATACCTTTCGTATCACACATTACGATATTTTTATAACCCATTTGTAACATGATACGTAAAATCGCAATACCTGCAGCACCAGCACCATTAATCACAACTTTCATATTCTCAACATCTTTGCCGATGATTTTATTTGCATTAATTAGTCCTGCACCTACTACGATTGCTGTTCCATGTTGATCATCATGAAAAACAGGAATGTTACATTCTGCGCGTAAACGGTCTTCGATTTCAAAGCAACGTGGAGCCGAAATATCTTCTAAGTTAATACCGCCATATGTTGGGGAAATTGCTTTCACAACGCGAACGATTTCATCTACATCTTTTGTATTTAAGCATACAGGTACTGCATCCACATTTGCGAAACGCTTTAATAATAATGCTTTCCCTTCCATTACTGGTAATGCTGCTTCAGGCCCGATATCGCCTAATCCTAGTACCGCTGTACCATCCGTTACAATCGCTACTAAATTACCTTTCATTGTATAGTCATATACTAATGAAGGATTTTTCTCGATTTCTAAACATGGAGCTGCTACCCCAGGAGAATAAGCTAAACTAAGATCATACTTATCTTGTACAGGCACTTTCGAACGAATCTCCATCTTTCCACCAAAATGTTCATGCATCTCTAACGATTTTTTCATTAAATCCATTTCAACCACCCTTTCAATTAATCGGAATTTTCTTTATATTCCAGTATCATATTGCTTCAACAAAGTAAAGTCAACAATAATGTTAGATTTTTTTGAAAAAAAATCTCCAGAAGCTGAAAAGCCTTGTTTTCTCATCAAATGTTCAACATTTCACAAAGAAAATCAACCTTAAAATCGGACGGAATTTATTATATCAAAATAATTAAAGAAAGTGCTTACATTTTTTGAACCCTGTTATAGCATTAATTTCTATGTGAAATAATACACGTTTCACTTTCTCAAGCAATATATGAATTATTTCACAAAGTACTTCTACCAAATTCATGTGAAACACTACACAAAGACACATTTTATACACATTTTTATAGTCTATTTTTGCAATTAATTCACTGTTTTTTTTATCCTTCGTTCCCTTTCACTTTGCTTTCATGTAAAGTTAGTGAAGGATTTAAAGTTGAAGGTAGGCTGTTTATATGTTAATTGTGTTATTTATCATTGGTTTTTTCGGAAATGTTATTGGTACGTTAGCTGGTGGCGGTGGTCTTATTACATTGCCAACCATGTTGCTACTCGGGATACCTGTTCATTCCGCTATTGGAGCGAACAAAGTAGCTAATACTGTTTCTACGCTGTCCAGCTTTTTTACAGTTTTCTTACGAAAAGAAGTCACATTTAAAGAAGTCACTCCGATTATCATTCTATGTTTCATCGGTGGCTTACTCGGTGGTGGACTTGCTTCTATATTTTCTGAACAAACTTTAACAATAGTAGCAATTTGTTTATTAGCATTTGCTTTATTTCTTTCGTTTTTAGGTAAGACGGATTTTGGTGAACAGCTCCAACTACAAATAAAAAAGAAAACGGCAGCACTGCTCGTCGGAATCGGCATATATGACGGATTGTTTGGTCCTGGTAGTGGAACATTGCTTTTATATATGTACGCGAATGAAAAAATCGCTTATATGAAGGCGGTACTATTAGGTCGTGTTGGCATTTTTGCAACGTGTTTTGGTGCCGCGCTTATGTATATCTTTAATGGCCAAATTTTATGGTCGGAAACATTTGCCTTAATGATTGGTTCCATTATTGGCTCGCAATTAGGTATTCGAATTGCACGCAAAGTAAGTGCAAAATTAGCAAAATATTTATTGCGTCTTATTACAGCTATATTAATAGTGCAGTTAGTCATTGAGCTTTTTAAATAACAAAACTCGTGTCTTACTATTCACTAGTGGACCGTTGTTTATGCACTTATATTTATCCGTTGATACAGTTTATTTCATCTATTACACTTAAATGGGTATAGGGGGACTTCATATGACCGAGAACGATTTAAAAAAACAGGAAGATCTGACTGAAGAAGAGTTTTTGGAACTCGTGTTAGAGGAACAACAAAAGGCGTTAGAAGAAGAACGACGGCGCCGATTAGAAGGTAGCAAAAAAGTGAAAAAGCAATCCCCTGTTGTTCGCCTCATCGTTTGGGGGATTGCATTTATCCTTGTGTTTAATACATTTGCAGTTGTTTTTAATATATATTCGATTCCGGCCATTGAGTTTTTAAAAGTATCTACAAATCTATCTGCCCAAGAGGATATTCAACAATACAAAAAAGCAGTTGTTGAAATATCTACTGGTGATAGTAAAGGAACGGGCTTTGCAATTTCCGAGGATGGCTATATTATTACGAATGAACACGTAATTGATGATGCGTTGCAATTGACGGTTGTTTTTCCTGATGACGGCATTTATGAAGCAGAAGTAATTGCGGCTCACCCTGAAATTGATACGGCACTCATTAAAGTAAATGGTGAAAATTTACCTTACTTAACTATTGCTGAAACGTATACACCTATCTCGAAAGAGCATCTGTATTTTATTGGTAACCCTTTATATTTTACAGGCATTGCGAATGAAGGAACAGCAATTGATTGGATAAAATTAGACGATTGGGAACAACCTGTTATTATGATGCAAGCACCTGTTTATAAAGGAAATAGTGGTAGCCCCGTTATTGCAGATAATGGTGAAGTTGTCGGCGTTGTCTTTGCAACATTAAAAACAGAGGAACATGGTAAAGTGGGTCTCTTTGTACCAATAGATTACTTCCATGAAGCAATTACACATGAATTTCCTTAAAAACTTATACTTTCTTATCCACTAATAGAAAAGAGGGATGACATGCAATTACAATTTTTAGGTACAGGTGCGGGTATGCCTTCGAAAGAACGAAATGTAACATCCATTGCACTAAAATTATTAGATGAAATCGGCAGCACCTGGCTGTTTGATTGCGGTGAAGGAACACAGCATCAAATTTTACACACGGCCATTAAACCGCGCCGTATTGATAAAATATTTATCACGCATTTACATGGTGATCATATTTACGGTCTACCAGGATTTTTAGGATCTCGGTCCTTCTTAGGTGGAGACACACCGTTAACGATTTACGGCCCTGCAGAAATCCGTTTATTTGTAGAAACGGCCATTAAAATATCAAAAACCCATTTAACGTATCCTATTCATTTTGTAGAAGTACACGACGGCATTATTTTTGAGGATGAGCACTTTGTTGTCCGCGCACAAAAGCTGCAACATGTAATTGAATGCTTCGGTTATCGAGTTGAACAAAAGGATTTACCTGGTCAATTGCTCGTTGACAAAGTACAAGCGCTCGGTGTACCCCGTGGACCTTTGTACCGCGAATTAAAGCTAGGTCATAATGTAACATTAGAAGATGGAACAGTCGTTAAAGCGAGCGATGTGCTAAGCGAACCAAAACCTGGCTTTATCGTAACGATTTTAGGTGATACAAAATTCTGCCCTGCGTCCATTCAGCTAGCAGAAAATGCACATATCGTCGTTCATGAAGCAACGTTTGACGCCTCTACAACAGATTTAGCAGCAAGCTATGGACATGCTACAAATATTGAAGCCGCGACAGTTGCTAAAAATGCACAGGCGAAAAACTTAATTATGACCCATATTAGCGCACGTTTTTTAAAACATGATGTTGAAAAATTAGTAGCAGAGGCGAAGGAAGTTTTCGAAAACTCATTTGTTGCCCATGATTTTTCACTATTTGAATTAAAGAACGGTAATTTGATTAGAACCTAAAGAAGAGTGTAGACAATTTCGACTTTGTCTACACTCTTCTTATTCGTTACGGTAAAAGACGATCTACAAATTCAACTGGTACGTATGTTTTCTTCGGTTCAAGTAATTCAGGTTCTTCTTCAAAGTAGTGTACCGCACGATTATAGCTGTACATTTTTTCCCCTCGTGTAATCGTAAATGATGCATTATCCTTTGATACAATCGCACCCTTCCCTGTCGATGTAACCGTCCAGCCTAATTTTTCTGCAATAAGGCGAAGCGGAACCATTGTAACACCATTTACTTCATAGAAATCATTTTTTATAATCTCTTGAACGGCTACCATCTCTTCAGAAATCTCTTCCTCATCGTAGCTTAATACAATTATTTTTGATGGTGTTGTTTGCGCAGGAATGCTAAAAGTCGTAAATTTATAAAATACCGCTACATCTAATCCTACAATATCTTTTGCTTCAACAGCAGTACCTGATAAATTCTCGATAACCGTTTCATCAGAAATATTTAACTTTAATGTTTCATTTGCAAAGTTTTCATCAAACTGAGCCACTTCTACAAAGCCCATTTCTTCCGTTTGCACAATGACTAATTCAGGTGAATATTGCGGTGGATATATTAAAATCATTGGCTTATTGCTATCTACATACGCTGTAAAAGACATACCCTCTTTTAATTCAACACGTTTCCCCGTGTTATCAACAACAACTGTCTCTTCCCCTACAACGATATTGAATACGTTGTCTTGTTGTTCAATTACTCCATACAGTAACCCATTTTCATTTTTTTCAAGTGATAACAATGTACCAGTTAGTTTCAAGAAATTTTCTTGCACTTGTTCCTCATCCTTATTCGTTTCGTTTTCTTTAATAGACGTTTCATTTCCTAATACAGCTGGTGCAAATGCTCCCCCTACTAATACAGCGGATAAAGCGAACGGAATCGTTTTTTTCATAACAACCTCTCCTTTAACAATAAGTTCAGTAAATTAGTCGAATCACACGGAAAAAAGTTACATATTTTCAAATCTCCTTTAATATTGCTGTGATAATATATAACGAATCCCATTAACCTCTTATTTTTTGAGAGTATTTATAGCTTTTAATAGTGACTTTAAATTATTTACTATATACTATTGGTAAAATAGAGGAAAAGAGGTTTTACTATGACAAAACAAATGACATTACATTATCCACTCAAAAATACATCATTATCCATGACGCCTGATATTTTATTTATATCCAACTTTCAATTTTCATCTCGAAACCTTCTAAAAGAGTTACCTCGCGATGTAATTGCATTATTTCATTCATTGATAAAACAATTTCAAAATGGAGATGAAACTTTTTATCAAATAGTAAATGATGAGAAAAAGTGGGATACAGCCATTCGAAAATATGCTCACTATAAAGTTAAAAATACCCAATTTGAGGAGCAATTTGAGGAAGTACATAACTTTTTTAATCAATATAATAGCTTCCAAATGATCATGGAGCTCGTGAATTATTTATCTTATGCTTCGTATCGAACAAGTGGCGCCGATTGCTGGTTTTTATTCGATGATTATGATGGTGAAAAATTGATCCCCTTTACAAAAGAGCGTGTACGCAATAATTTAATTGAATTTCATAACGGCTCTAGTGAGAAAGACACATTATCACCTCAAGCTATTTTATACTTCCGATTACTAACGGTCGTTTTATCAAACCGCTTAGAACAATTTAAACTGAAAGCAAATATTGATACAGATCTACCTGAATATGTTCAATTATTACTATACGTTTGTAGCGATCAAATGAAGACAAATACATATTTTATCTCTTTACAAAAGCCTTTAACTTCTCTTCTAGAAATTGTTATTAGCTATCAACTGTTATCGCGTTTATTAACTGATACATATGAGCAAACAGAAAACGAAGAGCTAAAGTTAAAGATTAATCAATCTATTGTAGCGCTTCAGCCAATGTTTTATCGTCTCGCTTCTACATGTTATTTAGCGTTTACTAATACTGAACGGCAAAAGGAAGAAAAAGCGGCGTTACAAGCAAAGAAAAAAGCAGAAGAAACGCAGCAAAAGCTGGATAAGCAAAAAACGAAATATGAGGAATTAAAAAAACAGCAAACTGAGCTAAAAAAACAGCAAAAAGAAACAGCTCAAGTTGAGCAAGCTGTTTCACAAGTTGTCGTTCAAGAAAATAACGAGCAACTAAAATCTCTTACAGAAGAGCGCTCACGCCTGCAACTTCTTGTAACACAACTTGAAAGCACATTAAAGCTAGATAAAAATAAATACCAAGAGGAAATTGAACGGTTAAAAGAAGAAAATAAAGGTTTACAGCAAAAACTGCAGCCATTATTAAAAGCGGCCACGGAACCAAAAATTGAAACAATTGAGCAATGGCTAGCACTCGGTAAAACGCTCATTCAAAATATAAACGACACAGAAGAAAAAGAAATCCGCGCCTTTTTTGAACTGTTTGTTCAATTATGTGACGAACAAAAAGCAGCAAGACCAAAGCAACAATTAGCTTCTAATTTATTTGGTTATGTATCAATTTCATCAAAAGGTCATCATGTTCACTTCTTGAATGGGCAAGATAAACTCATTGAAGGTTTACCTAGAAATGTCTATTTAGCTGACGGACAATTCGTGCAAGTAACGAAAGATTTTGAATATGTCCATGACTATCCGGAGTTTTTTGATTTTAATTTAAAAGACGTATCCGCACAGTTTAGTATCGTTAAAATGAAGGATGACCGTCCGCATATTTACTCAAACGGTGAATTAGTCCCTCTACATTTTGACTCACATATTCATCTCCGTGACGGTCAAATTGTATCTTTCAATACAAAGCATGAACTTATTCGCTTTTACCGACAAAAACGGTTTCAATTGAATTTATTTGAGCAATCGATTGCACTTAAAGAGCATACCCCCTACTATGTGCAAAAAGCATTACTAACAGGTGCTGTCGTAACAAATGTTTTGACCAATGCAGAGATGTATATGACGTTTGATAACGGTGAAAAACTGCAAGATGGTATGTTTATAACTGCCAATAACAAGGAAATTATTCGAACATTTAATGGCTCATTTTACAAACTATCAAGCTACTACACAAAATCCGAAATTGTTTCAGTTTGTGAAATTGATATAGATTGCTTCGGGAAAAAGCTAAACCGAGAAATTATCATTATAAAAAATATACCTACTAACGTTTCGATTACACTTGGCGATAACGTCCGAGTAGACGAATTTAATCACTATTTAGAAATTGTCAAGGAAGAAACCATTGACGGAGAAACGTTAGAGCAACGTCTAGCACGCCGCCCCGTAGCTACTACAAAGGAAGTTTCACATAGTACAGCTGTAGCACCTACTACACCGATTTTAATCGTGGGGAATCCTTCTTTCTTTGCTAGCTATAAACAAAAGCTTGGTGAATACGGCTATGATGTAACAGGCATTGATGGCTATGAAAGCTTCAGCCGCGTAAAACAAGCCGCAAAAGATAAGGAATATATCGTCGTTTGTACAGAATTTATATCACACGATAATATGTATGCAATTAAAGATTTCTATCCATCAGCAAAGGTACTTTATTCAGAGCGTGACGGCGCAACCCAAATTGCCCTTCAATTAAAAAGTGCAAATATGTAAAAAGCACTTAGATTTTAAATTCATTTCATGAGAAAAGTCGATGTGGATCATTAAAATATTTGATCCACATTGACTTTTTTGTTTACTAATTTAACCTACTTCCGTACCCATGGAAATGCTTGGACAGTTGTTCCATTACGACCGGTTGTTGTAACGGCTTGTGATAACGAATTCAAAATTGCTTCCTCCGTAACCTCAGCTGCAGCTGTAAATAACTCATTCATCATTGGATGATCATCTCGCAACTGTTGTCTTGTTTCCAATAACATTTCAGAAAAATGAGGAATTTTATAAGTTGTTGTAAAACCAATGACAATATCACCACTACCATGACTGAAATGACTACCTGTTCTGCCTAAACCAATACCGCACCGTTTAATCACCCGTTTTAATTGACGACTACTAAGCGGTGCATCTGTTGCTAAAACGATTATAATGGAACCGTCGTTTGGGCGCTCTGAATTGTTATCACTTGACTTCAAACGATATTTATCCCATTGAAACTCTTCTTTTGTACCAAAGTTAGATAATACTAGACATCCTACTGTGTATTGTCCGTTCTCTTGTACGATAATTCTTGATGAAGATCCAACTCCACCTTTATAACCAAAGCAAGTCATCCCCGTTCCTGCACCAACCGCTCCTTCAGGTACTTGTTGTTCTGTAGCTCCTTCAATTGCTTGGATAGCATGCTTAGGTGTCACTGGTAATGTTCGAATCGAATTTAGTTTACTATCATTGCATTCCCCTACGACAATATTAATCGTGCCTGTTGTATCACCAATTTCTTTATTTTGTGCAAGCATATACGTTAATGTACCATGTGTTATCGCAGGTACAGCAAATGTGTTCGTTAGCATGATAGGCGATTCAATGACCCCTAGTTCTTCTACTTGCACCATTCCTGTCGTCTTACCAAAACCATTTAATACATAACACGCTGCTGATACTTTTTCTTTAAATAAGTTACCTTCGTGAGGCAAAATTGCGGTCACTCCAGTACAGGCTGCATCTCCATCTGTTCCAATTGGATATTGAAGCGTCACATGTCCAACCCGAACGCCTTGTACATCTGTAATACAATTTTTCTCTCCTGTAGATAAACGTCCAATTGTAATGCCTCTATCACGAACTTTCATATGACCATTCCCCCAAAGTTGGTAAGTATAAAAAACATGCGAAATCATAAAGATTTCGCATGTTTCATTTTATTCTTCGCCTGTTGCTACTTCATACTTTGTAATCCAGTCGCTATAACTACCGACATATAACTTCACATTTTCATAGCCGGCTTCTTTTAATACTGTATAAAGCGGTGATGCCGTTACACCCGAACCGCAATACACAACTACTTCTTTATTTGAAGCAACAGCATTGCGTAGTGAGTCTGTTACAACTAACTGATTGCCATCCTTTACTTGCTCCCAATCGAAGTTTTTAGCTGTTGGGATATGACCCGCCACTGGATCTAGTGGTTCTTGTTCGCCACGATAACGAATTGCCGCGCGGGCATCTAGTAGCATTGCATCTACCTTGCCTTCTGTAATCGCTTTAACATAGTCACGGTCAGCATACATATCCTCTTGCCAGTTTGCTGTAATCGTTGAACGGTCAAACGATTCTTTGTTCGATGTCGTTGCATAGCCTGCGTTTTTCAGTGCATCATAACCGCCATTAACGATTGATACATTTTCAAAGCCAGCATATTTCAGCATCCACCAAGCGCGAGGAGCAAAAGGTGCCCCTCCTTGGTCATAAACGTAAATTAGGTCCGTTAATTGTAGTCCCGCTGATTCAAATAAGTTGATAAGTTGCGCTTTCTCCGGCATTGGATGGCGTCCATCTTTTTTTGACATATCTGATAAATCTCGTTCTAAATCAAAATACATAGCACCGGCAATATGCTCTTTTTCATATTGTAACCGTCCTTCGTTTTTATCCATTAAGTTAAAGCGCACATCAATAAAACGTGCAGGTGTTTCTACTTGATCTACCGCTACAAATACATTTGTCATTTTAGCCACTCCTTATTTTTTAAGTTGTGCATAAATTTCCTTCCATGTTGCAAGTCGGCTTTCTTCTTGTAGTAGCATACGTTCTGTCTCGATTTGCTCGATTGCTTGGTTAAATAGGTGAAGACGTAAATTTTCTGCCTCTTGCGCAATAAACTGTAATGCCCATTGTTGTAAGCGATTCTTTTCAGCTTCCACATAACTTTGCGCATCTGGCTTTGTTAAATTTTCTAATGCTTCTTTTAGCTGTTCTTTTTCATTTTTCTCAAAGAATGCTTTTTGGTTTTTATAATAAGATTTTACACTTGCATATTTCTCACGTTCGCTAAATGGTCCTGTGAAGTCTAAAATACTAGGCTCTTCTGATTCATATGCTAAAAACGAGAAACTATGATTAAATTCTTTTAAGTTTTGTGCCTCTTCTTTAAAGCGTTCTTTTAATTTCTTCTGTACAAACTGTGCTAAACGGAAGTTTGTTACACGCATTTCTTGTGCAAAGTCAAAGCTTAACGCCTGTAATATTTCTTTCAGCGCTGTATCTAGTGCTTGTTGCGTTGGCATTTGCGCAAATATTGACGGGTTGTAGCTTTCACGGAAGAAATCAGGATAACGATAGTACACGCGTTGCATTAAGTAGTACAGTAATTCATCAAGCTCTTGTTTTGTATCCGATTCAATCATAGCTGTATTCGTTGTACTATACGAATTACGCACATGCTGTTCAAGCTGAGCAAGCTCCTCTAGACGCTCATCTTTACGCTTTAAGTTATCCTCTGTTTGTTCGATTAAATCATGTAGACGTGCATGCGTTTTTTCTACTTCTTCATGCAGTGCCTGTACAGCAATCCCCATTAACTCATCGTTTAAGAAATGATGGAATGCTTCTTCAAATGGTGCTATACCTGAATCGAAGTTAGTTTGCTCTTGCTTTTCCTTTAGTGCCATTAAGCTTGAAACGCCGTATAGACGTGGGAAACGGATACCGAAGCGTTGTAATTCTGAACGAACATAGCCTTTTACTTCCTCTGCTTCTTCTTCCGTTGATGCTAAGTCGATTGCATTGACAATGAAGAACATTTTATCAAGCTCAAATGCATCTTTTACACGTCCTAATTGAATTAAAAACTCACGATCGGCCTTTGCAAATGCATGGTTGTAATACGTAATAAACAGAATTGCATCAGCATTTCGAATATAATCGAACGCTACACCTGTGTGACGAGCATTGATTGAGTCTGCACCTGGTGTATCTACTAATGTTACACCCATACGAGTAAGTGGCGAATCATAGTAGAAGTCGATATTATCAACGAAACATGATTTGTTTTCTTGTGCAACAAACTTTTCAAAAGCATCACGATCAACACGAATGACTGTACCTAACTGCTCTTTAAATTCTTCATAGCCTTCTGAATAAGCGCGGATAAATGATTTATGAACATTTAAACGCTCATCCGTTAATTCAACAGCTAGCCCTTCTGCGGCACGACTGAATGCCTCTTCTAATGAAGAAACGCGTAAACCAATCGCTTCATAAGAGCCTTGAATATCTTCTAAAAGCTGTTCTGCTGTTTTTAATTGCACATCAGCCGTCTCGTGTGGATGCTCTGGTGTTACCGGACGAATTTTATTAATTGCTGCCGTTGTTGGGTTCGGTGATACAGGTAATACTTTTGAGCCCATTAATGCGTTCGAGAAGCTCGATTTTCCTGCACTAAATGCACCGAATAATGCAATTGTGAAATCTTTTTTCTGTAAACGTTCTACTTTTTTCGTTAGGAAGTTTGCTACTTCTTTAAACCCTTGTACATTGCCTACTGCTTCAGCTGTTTTTAATGCACTTGCGACAACTGTTTCTATATTGTGCGATGAACCTGCTTGCGTAATCGCAATTTCTTCAAGTACTTCTTGTTGCTCTTGTTTTGGTACGAGCATAGACTCATCAAATGGGCGAATATCAGCTAATGCTTTTTCATAGTCCTGCTGCCATTTCGCAAATTGAATTTTCGCAGCTGCACGCGTATCTTTTGAACTTTGTTTCATTTGTTGATCGCTAAATGTTTTTTGCTCATCAATTGCTAAAATTTGTTTAATTGCATGAATTTTATCTTTCATTGCGTTAATTTTTAGCTGAACAGGTGCCGCTGCTTCTTGTGCAACTTGCTCTAAAATTGGTTGCATTTCTTTTAACCACGCATCTGTATCACGTACGAAGAAACGTTTTGTCGCTTCTGCTACACGGTTTGCAAAGTTAAGTACTGCATCCCCTGTTACCATGACGTTGCCTTGTACTTGATCTTCGATTAACGAAAACGGCGCGTTGAACTGACGTGCATCAATGATAGCCGCGCGTTCATCCGTTAGTGCCCCAACATCTTTTAACGCTTGCTTCATTAATGACTTCGTTAAACCAATAATTTGTGATTGTAAAATTGTTTGATATTGCTCTTTTACATCTTGTGCACGACGCTCTTTTTCCTCAGCTGTTTTCTTTTTCGCTGTAAATAAACCACCAACTTTAAAGCCCTCTGCGCGAGATTCTAAATAAGCACGTAATTTATCACGGAAGTCGGCCGGGATAATAGCTGCATTATCTAAAATATCTTTGCGCTTTTCTTCAAAACGCTCTGTCCATTGTTCGTAAGAGAATAACTCTGTTTGTGTCGTTAATCGATTATATTGTTCCAATAAATCTTCACGATGTTGCCAATCATCTTCTGAAAGTACTTCTGCATATGTGTCAAAGAGATCTTCTTTTTCTTCTGCTAAAAATGCTTCATGCTCATGATGTAGCTTCACTAACGTATTTTTCGCTGTTAACACAAGTTGCTCTTGCCAATCTTCCATAGAATCCATAACGATTTTTTTCACTTTTGCGAAATCATTGTGCGGATGATCTTCCGCTTTTAATGACGTGAAGAAAATATCTTTTGGATATACGCCCCATGCCGCAAATGAATTATGAACAGATTGCTTAAAGTCTTCAAACGATAATTCTGCATCACGATGTTTATCGATTTGGTTGACGATTAAATAAACATTTTGATTGTATTTCATTAATTGCTTTGTAAATTGGAAATTTAATTCCGATTGCACATGGTTATAGTCCATTGTATAAAATACGACATCTGCAATATGAAGTGCTGACTCTGTACTCATTGCGTGTGCATCATCCGTTGAGTCAACCCCCGGTGTATCCATTACTGTAACGCCTAATGGGAGCGTTGATGTACTATGCCCAATTTCAATTTGCGAAACAAGCTCGCCGTTTTTACTTAATTCTTTTACTTGCTTAATATCATAGCCAGCTTCGAACTTAACTGGTTTCTCGTTATGCAAATATAAAATCGCAAAATCTTCATCTGATTTATGTACTTTTACGATATTCGCACTCGTCGGAATTGGGCTTGTTGCTAAAATGTTCTCTCCTGAAAGCGCATTAATCATGCTCGACTTCCCTGCTGAGAAGTGACCAGCAAAGCCGATTACATATTCTTTTTGCAATAGCTTACGAGCAAATAAATGCAATTTCTCCATTCGTTCCGTGTCGCCGTTTTTCTCATAGATTGTATATTGAATAGAAGATTGTTGTAATAACTCTTCAATTTGTTGCTCTAAAGCATTCATTATTTCTAATGCCCCTTTGTCTATATTTTTGTCATAAATATATAGTAACATGGATGGCAATGAAAATCGGCTATAAAATTACCTGAACCACTACTTTTTTCTATTTTTCTGTTAACTTCATTGAAATGTGGTAAAAAGTATCTGTTATAGAGTTAAGATTTTTGTCGAAACGTGTCATAATAATATGGTAAAATTTATCACATCATCTAATAACCATTTTGTTTGTTCTGTACATGAGCAACTTTCGCATGGTAAGATGGAAAATAAAGTTAAGAAAAGGGTGCATAAGTATATGAGTACGTCGAAGCACGTTCAAACCATTTTGAACGGAACTATTCACGCATTAAAAACGATCTTACCAATGAACATAAATATTGCATCCCCATCTATTACGACTGAGCCATACACACAAATGGAAATGGGTGTATTAATCGGACTTGTAGGCGACTTAAAAGGGCGAGTTATAATTGATGGTTCTCCTTCGACATTTGGCAATATTGGATCGAGCATGTTCGGAATGCCATTAGAAGGAGAAATGCTTGAATCATTTACTGGTGAGTTTGGTAATATGATAGCTGGAAACCTTTGTACACATGCAGGACAAAATCATCTCGAATTAGATATTACGCCTCCAACAGTTATGGTTGGAAATACAAAATTATACGGCTTCCAACATGCTTTTAGCTTACCTGCTTCCATTGACGGCGTTGGGAACATTACGATTTTATTTACAATTGATGAAGAAGACTAGACACGTTAGCATTCGCTGACGTGTCTTTTTTGTTAGTTCACATGTCATTTCTCAAAAATTTCTTTATTTTCACATTTTATTCACAAAATACAAGTCCTTCTGTGACATTTTTCACATCGTCTATAAATCTTTTTCTATATGATGTATGAAAGTAATACTCAACTCTAATCTAGATTTACAAGGAGGAATCATCATGGCAAATAAGAAAAAAGCCGAAGACAATTTAACAGGCACACTCTTACTGACATTTGCTGTAGGATTAGTAATCATTTTGATTTGGAGCTATTGCTTCGGCTTATTCACAGAACGTTTTTAACAAAGTAACGATTAGTCTTAAAAGGAGGGATCATCATGCACATTCATAAGTTTGAAAAGTGGTGGCTTGTGTTTGGTTGCGGATCTTTAGTTGCATTTTTAGTCATTTTAGGTATCGGTGCTTTCCATAACGGTACTCATCCAAACCCAGGAGCACAAACAATTGATTATGAAAATGTAGATACGCAAGCTCCATTCGACAATCCAGGTGTTCATAAAGTAGAAGGCAAGGATTGGGATTACGAAGTTGTTTTAGTTGCTTCAGCATTCAACTATAACCCAGGTAACATTGAAGTACCTTTAGGTTCAGTCGTAAAAATTATAGCGACAACAAAAGATGTAATTCATGGCTTCCAAATCGCACAAACAAATATTAACATGATGCTTGAGCCTGGCTATATTTCCGAATATGTAGCTGAAATGAATCAAGCTGGTGAGTATTTAATTGTATGTAATGAATACTGTGGTACTGGACATACATACATGTACGGTACACTGAAGGTGGTGGACGAAAATGCCGAAGACAGTCAGTAATGTAGTTGTTGAAGAAACAACAATCGTCAAAACAGAAGTTAATTTATCTAGATTAAAACAAAAATCAGTCACAAATTTTATCCAGGTAGATCGTCGTGATGCCAAGTTGTCTATGGCTCATATGTACGTTGCATTTATATCCTTATTATTAGGTGGTCTTGCTGGTTTAGTACAAGTACTCGTTCGTTCAGGTGAATTTACGTTACCAGCTGGGATTAAAATTGGGTATTATCAAGTATTAACTGTTCACGGTATATTACTTGCACTTATTTTGACAACATTCTTTATTATGGGATTCCAAGCTGCTGCTGTTAGTCGTACAGCCGGTGCCTTTACAAATACACAGCGTAAAATCGGTTGGATTGGCTTCTGGCTAATGGTTATTGGTACTGCAGCCGCTGCAGTTATGGTCCTTATAAATGAGGCAACAGTTCTTTATACGTTCTATGCTCCACTACAAGCGCACTGGATTTTCTATCTAGGCTTAACATTAGTTGTAGTTGGCTCTTGGTTATTATGTATTATGCAAATTATGAAGTACATGGAATGGAAAAAAGCTAATAAGGGCGAAACTTCTCCCCTACTAACGTTCATGGCTGTTGTTAACAGTATCTTGTGGGTGACTGCTACCTTAGGCGTTGCAATTGAAGTATTATTCCAATTACTTCCTTGGTCTTTAGGTTTAGTTGAACGAATTGATGTACTTTTATCTCGTACATTATTCTGGTATTTCGGTCATGCACTTGTATACTTCTGGTTATTACCTGCTTACATGGCGTGGTATGTAATTGTACCAAAAATTATCGGTGCGAAAATTTTCTCTGATTCACTTGCACGTTTATCGTTCATTTTGTTCTTACTTTTCTCATTCCCAGTAGGTCTTCACCACCAATTAACTGAACCTGGTATTGACGGCTTCTGGAAATTCATTCAAGTTACGTTAACGTTCTTCGTTGTTATTCCATCATTAATGAC
>JBJEFO010000106.1:0-2914 GCA_051874135.1 Lysinibacillus sp. | reverse complement strand
TTCCCTATTGCAGAAGTGGCGCCTGGTGCCGAGAAAACACCACCAATTCTAGAAAACTTCAAATTATGGGGCGTTATTTTAGTAGCGTTAATCGTTTTTGCCTATACTGTCCCAATAATTGAAATCCTATCGAACTCTCCAGTTGGTTCAAAAGGATTTAAACTTTGGTAAATTACCACAAAGCCCTTAGCCAAAACGCTAAGGGCTTTTGTTCATTCGAATTTTAAATAATGTTTGCTTCTTTTAAATCAGCTATTTCTTCTTCCGTTAGGCCAAGACTTCCGTAAACTTCTTCATTATGTTCACCCATTTTTATTCCACCTGACTTTTGAATGGCGCCTGGTGTACGGCTCAGTTTCGGGACTATACCTGGCATCGGTACTTTTCCGAGTGCTTCATGTTCTACTTCAACAATCATCTGACGTGCCTTGTATTGTGGATCTTCCAACATTTCCTTTGCGGAATAAATAAGCCCTGATGGCACACCCTTCTTCGCTAAAATATCTAACGTTTCCTTTGCAGTTTGTGATTTTGTCCATTGTTCGATTAGTAAGTCCAATTCCTTCATATTTCGTCCACGTGCAAGATGCGTTTTATATTTTTCATTTTCAGCAAGCTCTGGTTGCCCCATTGCTTCACATAAACGTTTAAAAACGCCATCCGCATTTGCGCCAATCACGACATATGTGTCATCTTTCGTTAAATAAATATTAGATGGTGCAATGCCTGGTAATATATTGCCCATTCGTTCACGGACGTAATTAGCTAAAACAAAGTCAGGAATCGTGCTTTCCATAATCGAAAAAACTGCTTCATATATAGCTGTATCAACTATTTGTCCTTGACCTGAACGCGTTTTTTCATAGAGAGCTGTTAAACAGCCAATCGTTGCAAATAGTGCTGCAAGAGAATCCCCAATGGATACGCCAATTCTTGTTGGTGGACGGTCTGGAAAACCTGTTACGTAACGCAATCCCCCCATCGCTTCACCGATTGCCCCAAATCCAGCACGGTCTTTATATGGTCCTGTTTGCCCGTAACCAGATGTACGAACCATAATAATGCCTGGATTAATATCTTTTAATGTTTCATAACCAAGTCCCCATCGTTCCATCGTTCCTGGTCGAAAGTTTTCAATAATAATATCTGCATCTTTTACTAGTTGTTTAAAAATTTCTTGCCCTTTTGGCTCACGAAGATTTAATGTAATGGATTTTTTATTGCGCGATTGAATCGGCCATTGTAAACCGAATCCGTCTTTTTGCTGTCCCCAATTACGCATCGGATCCGCTTTATCTGGTGGTTCGATTTTAATAACTTCTGCGCCAAAATCCCCTAAAAGTCTGCCTGTAAAGGGTCCAGCAATTAATGTACCTAACTCTAATACTCTTACATTATCTAACGGTAAATGATTATTCATATGCACATGTAGTTAAACTACTTCCTCCTTCTATTAAACTGATTCAAGAACTGTCCCCCAACCAAGTTAATGTTAATCATTACAGGAAAAAACCTAAAACATCAATAAACTGAATATTCAAAATTAAGAAAACGCACCTCCTACTTCAATTTCAATTTAACATATGGCATACGATAATACAAAAAATACCATAACCTATTACTTAAAAATAGACCGCCACACTGTATATGTAGCGGTCTATGACTTATAAATTATATAACTTCGTATACTTTTCTTTTAAGTAGTTTGCTAAGTAAGATGCGTTCAGGCCTTCCCCTGTTCCTTCTTGTAGGAGTTCAAATGGCTTTTTCAATGCGCCGTATTGATGCACTTTATTTGTTAACCATTGACGGATTGGCCCTAGGTCTCCTTTACCGCAAAGCTCATCGAAGTTTGGAATATCTTTATCCATCGCTGCTTTCCACTGTGCTGCGTACATATAGCCTAATGCATATGACGGGAAGTAACCGAAGCTACCGCCACTCCAGTGCATATCTTGCAACACACCTTGTGCATCATTTTTCGGACGAATACCTAAATATTGTTCGTATTTATCATTCCAAATAGTTGGTAAATCCTCTGCTTGCAAATCACCATCAAATAACTCACGCTCAATTTCATAGCGAATCATAATGTGAAGCGGGTATGTTAACTCGTCTGCTTCAATACGAATGAAAGATGGCTCAACGAAATTAATCGCTTTTAAGAAATCTTCTACAGTAACATCGCCAAATTGCTCCGGTGAATGCTTTTGTAATAGCTTGAAATTATGTTTCCAAAACTGTTCGTTACGACCGATAAAATTTTCATAAAATAGCGATTGCGATTCATGAATACCCATTGATGTACCTGTTGATAACGGTAGACCGTTTAACTTAGGGTCAATATTTTGCTCATAAATAGCATGTCCACATTCATGGATTGTCCCAAAAATGGCAGAACGGAAGTCTTGCTCGTCGTATTTTGTCGTAACACGAATGTCGCCACTATTTAAGCCAATCATGAAAGGATGTACTGTTTCGTCTAAACGGCCTGCTTCAAAATCGTAGCCAAGCTGTTGTAAAATTTCTAGCGATGCCGCGCGTTGCCCTTCTTTCGGGAAATGTTTAAATAACATGGATGTATCAGGTTTATTTGGCGATTCATTAATTGCTTTTACTAGCGGTACAATCGTCTCACGAAGCTCGCCAAATACACGATCTAAAATTTCCGTCGTCATGTCAGGCTCATATTTATCGAGTAACGTATTGTAGGCAGAGCCGTTTTTAATGCCCCAATATTGAACAAATTTCTTTTGGTAATCAATGATTTGTTTTAAATACGGTAGGAATAAAGCAAAATCCGATTTTTCCTTCGCCTCTTCCCAAATTGCTTCCGCTTTTGACTGAAGAATAACGTATGCTTTATATTCATCTGCTGGAATTTTCTTTGACTCATCATACGATTTTTTCACTT
>JBJEFO010000105.1:0-21393 GCA_051874135.1 Lysinibacillus sp. | reverse complement strand
CTAGTTTAAGATGTACCACAAGGGGGGCCGAGCGAGTCGGCTGAGATTGTGCACAATTGCTGCACTGACTCTTTGAACCTGTAAGTTAACACTTGCGTAGGGATGTGGATAGAAACCGACTTCAAACGATGTCAGGCTCTGTCCTGATATCGTTTTTTTCTATTCACCATCTTGTGTTCTACATCAAAAGGAGGACATTGGAATGGAGAAAAAAAGATTATTAATGCTAGTAGAAATTGCGATTTTTGCTAGTATTGGGCTTGTGTTGGACAAGCTCACATTTAGTATGCCACAAGGTGGTTCAGTCAGCTTTGTTATGCTACCTATTGTTTTAATGGGGATTCGCTGGGGCTTAAAAGGTGGCCTTACAACGGGCTTTTTAATTGGGATTTTGCAAATTGCATTCGGTGCAAAAATTTATCACTGGGCACAAGGTTTAATGGATTATGGTGTAGCATTTACGGTTGTTGGATTAGCTGCATTGGTGCGAAAGCCTTTACTTGATGCAACAAAAGATACTAAAGGACGCATTATTTTATGGGTAACATTAGGTACAGTGTTTGGCGGTTTGCTTCGCTATATTGCGCATACAGTAGCGGGGGCTATTTTCTTTGCTGAATATGCAGGCGATCAAAACCCGTGGATTTATTCGATTATTTATAATGCGACATATATGGTGCCAGCAATTGTACTAACAGCAATTGCAGCGAGCTTACTATTTACTTCTGCCCCAAAATTATTAAAAGAAGCTTAACAGAAGAGCATGCTGATTACATATAGCATGCTTTTATACATACTGGTCAAGGAACTCGAGTGTGTCATGCACATTTTCATATGATATAGTAGTAAAGGACATTTTAATTAAGAGAGGGATTTGAGCATGATTGTTAAGACACAAGAAGAGTTAGATGCGTTTAAAAAAATTGGTCGCATCGTAGCTGAAATTCGTGAAGCGATGAAAGCTGCTACAAAACCGGGCGTTACAACACGTGAACTAGATGAAATCGCAGGTCGTATGTTTGAAGAGGCAGGTGCGGTATCGGGCCCTAAAGGCGAATATGACTTCCCAGGCTTTACATGTATTTCGGTAAACCATGAAGTAGCACACGGTATTCCTGGCGATAAAGTTATCCAAGAAGGTGACTTAGTAAATATTGATGTTTCAGGCTCGTGGAACGGTTATTTTGCAGACACAGGTATTTCGTTTGTTGTTGGTGAAGGATATGAAGATAAAGAAAAGCTTTGTGCTGTAGCAAAATCCGCATTTGAACGTGCAATGACAAAAGTAAAAGCTGGCTCAAAATTAAACCAAATTGGTAAAGCGGTAGAACGTGAAGCCCGCGACCACGGTTTAACGGTAATCATGAACTTAACAGGACATGGTTTAGGGCGTTCTTTACACGAAGCACCAGACCATATTTTAAACTATTATGATGCATGGGATACAACGATTATGAAAGAAGGCATGGTGTTAGCTGTTGAGCCGTTCATCTCTGCAAAAGCGGAGCACATCGTAGAAGCTGGCGATGGTTGGACATTCATCACACCAGATAAATCATTAGTTGCTCAAATCGAACATTCTATCATCGTAACAAAAGACAAACCGATTATTTTAACAACTTTAGAAGATTAATGAGAGCTGCGGGCGATTTGTCCGCAGTTTTTGTTTTGTCTAATAAATGTCTAGAGTTGTCTATTATCTGCATGATTTTGTCTAATAAGTAACTCAGATTGTCTATTACGTACTTAAATTTGTCTATTAATCCTTTCTCTAAAGCAAAGCGTCACATAAAAAAACGCCTAGGGAAAAATTCCTTAGGCAGTTTTCTTTTTCTTTTCCATAAATAGAATTCCGACAATCATCACACCACATAAAAATAGCGCGGCCGTTGATACAAATAACTCATCAAAGCCATTTGCGATTGCAATCCCGACATAACCTAAAATGAAAATAGCAGGTATAACGCGGTCAAAATGGTGATAGCGTAGATGTAGCGCAGTTGCTGTGCCAACTGTTAACATAATAACAACCCATAGTGCGTTACTTAATCCCAAGCCATGCCAACCGTAATAAACCGTCATATAACTAATAAGGATAAAGGCAAAAAATAAGTTCCATCCTAGCCATATCGCAATTGGAATCCGTAAATGTATATATTCTTTTTGAAACGGATAGGTCATATGTAAACCGAACAAAGAAAGAAGTTGTAGCGCAAATAAAATAAACGCAGGCATATATAGCTCATGATGCCATGCATAGAAAAAGGCAATTTGTAGTGCGCAGGCAATTACGAATAAAAGCATTTGTAATCTAGTAATGGCGAAAACCGTCTGCCGATTTGTAAAAGCTCGCCAAACATAAAAAAAAAGGCTAGCCAATAAAACAAATATAAATAAATAGACGAAGCTAGCAGGTGAAAATAAAAGTGGTAATCGCTCTATTGAATTAATTGTCGTGACATCATTTATCCCAATCCAAAACGCTGTTATTGAGTATATTGATAAAACAATTAAAGAAATCAATAGTATAATAATGCGCCCCATAACTTCCTCTCCTTTCGATAAAATTATAAATATTTTGTCACTTTACAACAACGAATTCCATTTAAAACCAACTTGGTTTACAATATAAATATACAATTAAGAGGAGTGATTTCATGCAAAAGCTTGAAGATTTAAATCTATCATTAGAACTCGATAAAAAATTGTACAAAAAGAAGTTAAAAGTACTCCAATATGAAATGTTAAACGTACAACAGTTTTTATTCAACAATAAAATTGGATTAATTTTAGCTTTTGAAGGAATGGATGCTGCCGGTAAAGGTGGTGCAATTAAACGCCTAACGGAGCATATTGATCCTCGAGGGTATGTCGTACATCCTATTTCAGCTCCGCAACCGCATGAACTTCGCTATAATTATATGCATCGTTTTTGGCGAAAGCTACCACAACACGGGCAAATAGCTATTTTCGACCGTTCATGGTATGGACGTGTATTAGTTGAGCGTTTAGAAGGCTTCGCAACAAAAGACGAATGGAAACGAGCTTATGATGAAATAAATGATTTTGAACGTTTATTGACAGCTGGTAATTATATCATCATAAAGTTCTGGATTCATATTGATAAAGACGAGCAATTAAACCGTTTTAATGCTCGTGCCCAAGATCCATATAAATCATGGAAGTTAACAGATGAGGATTGGCGTAATCGTGAAAAATTTGATGATTATGTTGCGGCTGCTGATGAAATGTTTGAGAAAACGAATTCAGAAAATGCACCATGGATTCTTGTTGCAGGAAACGACAAACAGTATGCACGTATTCAAGTGCTAAAAGAAACATTAGCACATATTGAAAAAGAAGCAAAACGACGTGGTCTTGAAATTCCCAATTTATTCGAACGTGAAGAACGAAAGGCTATTGCTGAGTTAGAACAAGCTGTAAAGGAAGTAGCGGCAGGTTTGGTAGAAGAAGTTGAAGAGATAAAAGAAGTTAAAGGGATAACATCGGTACGAAAAACTAAATCGAAAAAGAAACGAAAATAATATATAATAGAGTTAATATTTCGAGATTCGGACAAAATAGTACAAGCTGTTTTGTCTGAATTTTTATTTGTGGATAAGAAAGTATGAGTTTTCAAGGAAATCCGCATGAGAAAACACATCAACTCGTACGATTTCACGTTGGTGTTTTTCATAAATAATGAGGGGGGACTAAAATGGCAACAGTAAAATATTCAGAAGTTTGGGATTTGGATGTATTTTTTGAAGGTGGAAGTGAATCACCGGCATTTCACCAATTTTTAAACGATTTACCGGTAAAAGTAGAAAGTCTTATAACACAAGTACAAACATTAGCCATAGAAGTGTCAGCTAGTGAACTGCGTAATGTACTGAATCAATTTACAAATGTATTAATGGAAATAAGTCATGCTGGCGGTATGCTTTCTTGCTTAACAGCGCAGAATACGAAAGATACAACAGCGCTTTTATTACAAGGACAGCTAAGTGCTATTTCAGCAAGTTTTGCACCAGTAACACTTCGCTTGCAACAACTGCTTTCAGAAATTGACGATGCACGCTTTAATGAGCTAATGGCTTCACCGGAAATTAACGAGTTTACGTTTATTTTAACGGAGTGGCGCGAACAGGCGAAGCAGAAGCTTTCTGAGCAAGAAGAAGCATTAATTTCTGCATTAAGTGTTGATGGCTATTCTTCTTGGGGACAGCTTTACAATATGTTTATTGGCGACATTAAAGTGGAAGTCAATGTAGAAGGTGAGAAAAAATTATTATCTGTTGGACAAGCGAACAACTTAAGCTCACATCCAAATGAAGAAGTACGTAAAAATGCTTTTGAGGCGCTTGAAAAAGTATTTACAGAGAAGGAAGAGTTTTTTGCGAAAACATTAAACCATTTAGCGGGATACCGTTTAACGACATACAAAAAGCGCGGCTGGGATGAAGTATTACAAGAGCCTCTGCAAATTAATCGTATGAAGCAAGAAACGTTAGATGCGATGTGGGGAGCAATTGCGGATAATAAAGCACCATTCGTCAAGTTCCTTGAGACAAAAGCACAGATGCTAGGGAAAGAAAAAATGGATTGGTACAACTTTGATGCACCGGTTACATCTCTGACAGCGACAGTGTCCTATCAAGAGGGGGCAGAATTTATCTTAAAACACTTCCGTAAATTCGGTGCGCAGCTAGAAGTATTTGCACGCAAAGCATTTGAAGACGGCTGGATTGAAGCAGAAGACCGTGATAATAAGCGTCCAGGTGGTTTTTGTACCGGACTACCGCTTGCAAATGAGTCGCGTATTTTTATGACGTACTCTGGTACGATGTCAAATGTTTCAACATTAGCACATGAACTAGGGCACGCATTCCATACGTATGCACTGCGTCCGATGAATCCATTAAATCGTCGCTATGCAATGAACGTAGCAGAAACAGCATCTACATTTGCGGAAATGATTGTTGCTGATGCTGCAGTGGAAGAAGCGCAGGCGACAGAAGAGAAGATTGCATTACTCGAAGATAAAATTCAACGCTCGGTAGCATTTTTTATGAATATTCATGCGCGCTTCTTATTTGAAACGCGATTTTATGAAGAACGTAAGCGAGGCATCATACCGACGAAGCGTTTAAATGAATTGATGGAAGAAGCACAACGAGAAGCATTTGCTGGTGCACTAGGTGAGACACATCCACATTTTTGGGCATCGAAAATGCATTTCTACATTACAGGTGTACCTTTCTATAATTTCCCATACACATTCGGCTATTTATTCTCGTTAAGTATTTATGCAAAGGCAAAAGAAGAAGGTACAGCTTTTGAAGAAAAATATATGGCATTACTTCGCGATACGGCAATTATGACCGTAGAGGACCTGGCGATGAAGCATTTAGGTGAAGATATTACAAAACGACAATTTTGGGAGAAGGGCATTAAGCTCTGTGTGAGAGATGTTGAAGCGTTTATTCAACTTGTTTCGAAAGAAGGGTGATCGGTCCTTGAGGCTTGACGGAGAAAAATGCTTTTTGCGTACGTTCGGAGAATCAGATGCTAAAGCTTTAGCGACACTTTTGTCGGACAATAAACACTTTTGGTCAACGTATGAGCCTTTACACCGAGATGATTTTTATACGGAAGAGGCACAGTATAAAAAAATTCTCGAAGGGTTACAGCTACTTGCATTGAATCGTGAGTTTTCATTTGGCATATATGAAAAGGACTCGGAAAAACTAATCGGTCATATTTCGCTTTATGCGATAAAACGTATGCCATATTCAAGCGCCTTTGTTGGCTATTCTATGGATCAGCAGTTTGTCGGTCGTGGTATCGCAACAGAAGCTGTGAAACTTGTAATCGAATTAGCCTTTGTCTCATTAAAATTACATCGAGTGGAAGCCTATATTGCCCCTGAAAATGTCTCTTCAATTCGTGTAATTGAAAAAGCTGGCTTCATAAAAGAGGGGTTACTTCGCAAACTATTATTCATTAATGGTGATTGGGTAGATCACTACATGTATGCCATTTTGCAGGAAGAGTATTTACAAAACAAAGAGTAGGGACGTCGATATTCGACGTCTCTACTCCTTTCGTATTGTTATAAATGTTTATTACCGTCACGTACTAAATCAAGGCGGCCTGTGCCTGGATCAATAATAAGTCCATGTACAGGAATTCCTTTAGGCATTAATGGGTGTGTACGTACAAGTTCCACACTTTTTAATACACTCGTTGTAACATCTCCGAAGCCACGTAACCATTCACGTAAATCCATTGCCGAATAATTTAAAATATCAATCGTTTCTTGCTTAACACCGCGTTCAAGCATGTGTCCAAGCATCACATCAGGGTCAACTGCGCTCATACCACAGTCATAATGGCCAATAATATATACTTCATCTGCCTTTAGTTCATAAACAGCTACTAGTAGACTACGCATAATTCCACCGAATGGATGGTTTACAATTGCCCCTGCACTTTTTACGATTTTAACGTCCCCATTGCGTAAATTCATTGCTTTAGGTAGTAATTCCACTAAGCGTGTATCCATACAAGATAGAATAACAATACGCTTATCTGGATATTTTGTTGTAATAAAAGGCTCGTATTTCTTCTCCTCTACAAACGATTCATTGAAGCTAAGTATTTCATTTAACAAAGACATGTATTTATACTCCTTTCCTTACACTGTTACTATTTTAGTTGAGATGAAAGAGAATTCAAATAATAATAACATAAATTAGTTTAAAGATAGTAAAAATAGTAACAAAATATAGTAGAATAAGAATTTTTCTGCATAAGTCAAAATAAAAACAGTCACATTATTGTGACTGCTTGCAAATAATTATTTTTGAGCATTAGCTTTTGAATCGATACGTACTGAATCGTGAGAGTTTAAACCTACACGTAAGTAATGGATGAAGAACATTAAGCAAATAATGATGATTGCAGAAAATCCTAGTACTGTTGTGTAATACTCAGGTAGATTTGGATGCATTGTTGACTAACCCCTTCCTAAATTCTGTATAATAACAATTAATTTCATTATACATTACTAAGAAGTGGAATTCATAGACTAATTTCAGGAAAATACTAAAATGTGACGAGAATTTGAAAGGGGCAATAAGGAAGTCACCTTAAAGTCGCTATTTCCTATAGTAGTCGATTACTAACCTAAAAAGCCCAGTTACCGCTGCGGAATATCGGTTCTTGTTGACCGTCGTCCGTAATACCGTCAATATTCATCTCTGCTGAGCCGATCATAAAGTCTACGTGTGTAATGCTTTGATTTAAGCCGTTTGCCTTTAATTGTTCTTGTGACATTGTTTTGCCGTCCTCTAAACAAAACGCATAGGCACTACCAATTGCTAAGTGATTTGACGCATTTTCATCAAATAATGTATTAAAGAATAATAATCCTGAGTTAGAAATTGGTGAATTATGTGGTACTAATGCGACTTCACCTAAATAATGTGAACCTTCATCAGTAGCGATTAAGTTCTTTAATACTTCTTCGCCTTGCTCTGCTTCTACGTTTACAATACGACCATTTTCAAAGGTAATTTTGAAGTTATCGATAATATTTCCGCCATAGCTTAGTGGCTTTGTGCTTGAAACATAACCGTTTACGCCGTCTTTATGAGGAACAGTAAATACTTCTTCCGTTGGCATATTTGCCATAAATTCATCGCCGCGCTCATTGACGCTACCAGCACCGCACCATAAATGACCTTTTGGTAACTCAATCGTTAAATCCGTACCAGGCGCTGTATAATGAAGCTTGGCATATTTTTTAGCATTTAAGTAATCTACTTTTTCATGCAATGAATCATTATGTTTTACCCATGCTTCGACAGGATTGTCTAAATCAGCACGAGTCGCTTTAAAAATAGCGTCCCATAACGCATCAACTTGTCCGTTTTCTGATAAATGCGGAAACACTTTAGCTGCCCAATCTTTTGAAGGTACAGCAATAACTGTCCAAGAAATTTTATCTGATTGTACATATTGACGATACTTGTTAAGCGCTGTACCCGCTGCTTTTTGGAATGTAGCAATACGTTTTGGATCGATACCTTTTAATAAATCCGGACTTTGTGAAACGATGCTCATAAATGCAGCGCCTTGCTCAGCTAGCCATTCACGCTCTTGTACTTTCCAAGGCGGGAAGAAATCAAATGAATCTTCTGGAGCCAGCTCATAACGATAACGGCCTACTTGATCATCAGAGAAGTCTACAAATACTTGTTTTGCACCTGCTTCATAAGCAACCTTTGTCACAAGACGGACAAACTCTACTGAATCTGTAGAAGCGGCGATATAAAGATATTGGTCTTTCTGAATATTTACTCCTACCTTTACGGCAAGTTCCGCGTATTTTAATAGATTACTATCAAATTTTTCTAACATTTTTCTCATTCCTCCAATAGAAAACTTAAAAATTATTTGTAATATTGATTCAATATAATCAAAAATCGCAAATTTTGAAAGAAAAAAACATTATTGCGTCGAAAAAAAAAACAATAACATATATACTTTATATAAATGTTAATAAAAAGCAGAAAAGGTCGAAATTAAAAAAGAACGAGTTATTGGAGGTAAAAGACTTATGGATATTTCAACGATAGTCGGGGTAGTATTAGGGCTCATAGCAGTTTTCGTCGGGATGGTCATTAAAGGTGCTGGCCTTGAGGTATTAATCAACCCAGCCGCGATTTTAATTATCATTTTAGGGACAATTGCTGCAGTAGTAATCGCATTCCCTATGAAGGAATTAAAACGTGTTCCAAAGTTGTTTGGTAAATTATTCAAAGAAACAAAGTTAGCAGATGATATTGAGATTATTAAAATGTTCTCTCAATGGGCGGATTTAGCTCGTCGTGAAGGTTTACTAGCACTTGAAAGTAAAGCTGCGGAAGTAGAAGATCCATTTTTGAAAAATGGTTTAACGTTAGCAATCGATGGGCAAAACGCAGATTACATACGTGATGTGCTTACAGAAGAAGTGCATGCGATGGAAGATCGTCATGCAAGTGGAGCACTCATCTTTACACAAGCTGGTACATATGCCCCGACACTAGGGGTACTTGGCGCCGTAGTAGGTCTGATTGCGGCATTAACGGATTTAAACGACATCGATAAATTAGGTAAATCGATTTCTGCAGCGTTCGTTGCGACGTTGCTAGGTATTTTTACAGGTTACGTATTATGGCACCCTTTTGCAAACAAATTAAAACGTAAATCATCATTAGAAGTAAAGCAAAAAATGATGATGATTGAGGGCATCCTTTCAGTTCTTGAAGGGGAGGCGCCACGTGTCATCGAACAAAAGTTAGCATCATATTTAACGATGGAAGAACGTAAGAAAATTACGGAAAGCGGGGCGGGTGGCCTTGGCAAAGAAAACTAGACATAAAAAGCACGAAGAACATATCGATGAGTCTTGGCTAATACCGTATGCCGATATATTAACACTTCTTTTAGCTGTATTCGTTATTTTATTTGCCTCTAGTACGGTAGACCAAGAAAAGCTTGACAAAATGTCCCAAGTATTTTCATCTATTTTTGAAAGCGGATCAGGGGTAATGGATTATGCTGCCCCTGTAGAATCTACGGATGCACAGTCAGATGCGTTAAAGAAAAGTAGCTATGAAATTGATCAGGAACAGTTAGCAGAAACACAAGGGCGTGTAGAGGAATTAATCGCCTTAAACGAGCTTGAAAATCAGCTAGAAACGCAAATGACATCTGAAGGGTTATTAATTACGATTCGTGATAGCGTCTTATTTGCACCAGGTAGTGCGGATATTAACGCTGAATATGCAAGTGTCGCAAGAGAGTTATCAGAAATTTTATTATTTAATCCGGCGCGTAATGTTGTCATTACAGGGCATACAGATAATGTCCCGATGAACACAGCGGAATTCTCTTCAAACTGGGATTTATCTGTTATGCGTGCTGTAAACTTCTTAAAAATTATTGTAGATTCAAATCCAAGTTTGGACTCTAAATACTTTAGTGTAAAAGGATTCGGTGAGTTCAATCCAATCGCTTCGAATGATACAGCAGAAGGACGTGCGAAAAACCGCCGTGTAGAAGTGCTTGTACAGCCACGTGTGGCAGAAGATGGAACGAATTTACCGGTTGGCAATGAAAATCCGATTACAACAGAAGTAACAGAAACTGAAGCAAGCTCAAATAATTAAGAAATTAAAGGGTGTCCCATAAGTGAAAACTTACGGGACACCCTTTCTTTTTATCGATAATTATCTGATATAGAATAGCGATATTACGGTAATTGTATCAAAATAATAACATTGTAAGCGCAAAGGGTGTGCCCCAGAAAGACACTTCTCGGACACATTTTTTTCTTTACATTCTTACAAACAAAAGTTTATAATTTAAACAAAAGTTCGGAGAGAGGTGAGTGTTTTGAAAGAAAAAGAACGACTTGTATTACAATTGATACAAGAAAATCCTTATTTATCACAGCAGGAAATGGCGAAAAAGCTAGGCATGTCTAGACCGGCACTGGCAAATACGATATCCTCACTAATCAAGCAAGGAGAAATTGTTGGGCGTGCATATGTCTTACCAAAAAGGCAGGCAATTGTTACGATTGGTGGAGCTAACGTTGATCGGAAATTTCACATAGAAGGCACTGTTCAATTAGCAACGTCTAATCCTGTAAATGTCACAACAAGTGTCGGTGGCGTAGCGCGTAATATTGCAGAGAATTTAGGTAGGCTTGGTAATGAAGTTAAGTTAATGACAGTACTTGGTCAAGACGTAGATGCAGAGAAAATTATGAACCACTCAGAGAAATTTATGTCATTGGAAATGGTAGAAACGATGCTAGACCAATCAACAGGGTCATACTCTGCGGTACTTAATTGTCAAGGAGAATTAGTCATTGCAATGGCTGATATGGGTATTTACGATAAATTGTTGCCAACAATCATTAACAAGTATGAATCACGCTTATTAGATGTGCGCTGCCTTGTAGCAGATTTAAACTGCCCGAAGGAAACGATTGAATATGTATTGGAATTAGCTAGAACGCGAAATATTCCATTTGCAATTGTACCGGTATCTTCTCCAAAAATGAGTCATATGCCGGAAAATCTAATCGGTGTGAAATACTTTATATGTAATCGAGATGAAGCTGAAACGTATTTATCTCGTTCATTACAAACTGAACAACAATATGAACAAGCGGTCCGTGACTTGCTATCAATGGGGATAGAATATGTTATTTTAACTCGTGGCAGCGAAGGTATCATAGCTGGAAGTAAGGAAGGTATTGAAAGGCTCCAAACGGTCCCGGTAGATATAATTGCCGATGTGACAGGGGCGGGAGATGCCTTTGTTAGTGCCTTTTTACATGCTGCATTACAAGATGAACCCTACATAGATGCACTCCGTTTCGGGCTATACAATGCATCAAAAACATTACAATGCAAAACGACAGTACGAGAAGATTTATCATACAATGAGTTAACAATTTGGAGGGAACAATAATGGAAAAATATTTATGTTATTCACAAGAAGTACTAGAGGCAAAAGAGAAAGGTTTACCAATTGTTGCACTGGAATCAACAATTATTTCACACGGTATGCCATATCCACAAAACGTACAAACAGCGCGAGAAGTAGAGCAAATTATTCGCGATAATGGTGCGGTACCAGCAACGATTGCGTTAATCGATGGTCAAATTAAAATTGGTTTGTCCGATGAAGAACTTGAAATGTTCGGTAATTCGCAAGGGGTTGCAAAAGCATCTCGCCGTGATTTAGGCTATTTATTAGCAACAAAAAAACTAGGTGCTACAACAGTAGCTGCAACAATGATTTGCGCAGAGCTTGCAGGTATTGAATTATTCGTAACAGGTGGTATCGGCGGTGTACATCGCGGGGCAGAAGAAACAATGGACATCTCTGCTGACCTAGAAGAATTATCGATGACAAATGTAGCGGTTGTTTGTGCAGGAGCAAAATCGATTTTAGATATCGGCTTAACATTAGAATATTTAGAAACAAAAGGTGTACCGGTTATTGGTTACGGTACAGATGTGTTACCAGCTTTCTATACACGTGAAAGCGAATTTCCTGTAAACTTCCGCGCTGATTCAGCTGAAGAAGTAGCTAGCATGATGCGTGCAAAATGGGATTTAGGCCTTCGTGGTGGTGCAGTAATTGCAAACCCAATCCCAGAAGCAGAGGCAATGGATGCAGACTTCATTAACGGCATTATTGAAAAGGCATTAGCTGAAGCGGGAGAAAAAGGTATTGCAGGAAAAGAAGTAACACCATTTTTACTTGGTAAAGTCAAAGAATTAACAGAAGGTAAGTCACTTGAAGCGAATATCGCACTTGTGAAAAATAACGCACTTATAGGCGCAGCAATTGCGGTAGCATTACAAAAGTAAAGAATTGAATAGTAGATAAATAGATTTAAAATAATTTTTAATCATAATAAAAAAATGCTATAAACATTGAAAATGCTGATAAAATACATTTCCCAGGGAATTTTGAGGCGGATCGTTTTAAAAGAGGGGAATATGTGGATTAGTGAAAAAATAGGAGCTACTCGACTTGGAGTAGCTCCTATTTTATTTGCGGAATGATCCAAGCTCAGCAACAATTGCTTGCATTTCACTTGGACTAAACGACTCGCGCTTCATAACCATTTCATATAAGTATAGTAAGTCCTCATAGTTTTCTTCGCTAAAATGTTCAGATTTCATCGCATCAACGTTAACCATACGAAGCTTGTCTTTCATTTGTTCAATCATATAAACAACATTTTCTTGTGATGGTGTAGATAAATCCATAACTCTAACCTACCTTTCTACGTGTACGAAATTATCATTTCATTTTACTATGCTAAAGTCAACCATTATTGATTTGAAAATGACTTAAACAAATGATACGTTTTCAAGTAAGGAGGGCGGTAACATGTTTAAAAATAAAGTAGTCATTGTCACAGGTGGTGCACAAGGAATAGGAAACAGTATTGCACAAAAATATGTAGAGCAAGGAGCAAATGTAATTGTAGCGGATGTAGCTGAACCTGCTAATACAAATATTCATTTTATAAAAACGGATGTGCGTAGCGAGTCAGATGTACAGGCATTAATGGAACAAACCGCCATGCGATTCGGTACGATTGATATTTTAATTAATAATGCAGGGAAATTTGCTGTTACACCGCCAACTGAATTGTTACTAGAAGTTTGGGATGACATCATCAATACGAATCTCCGAAGTGTGTTTTTATGTGCGCGTGAGGCGGCGAAATATATGAATGGTGGAGCAATCGTATCGATGGCATCGACACGGGCTTTCCAATCTGAGCCTTATACAGAAGCATATGCAGCAAGCAAAGGCGGAATTGTTGCATTAACACATGCACTTGCTACATCATTTGCTGAAAAAAATATTACGGTAAATTGTATTTCGCCAGGTTGGATTGAAACGGGAGATTACGCTAAACTTAGAGAAATAGATCATGCACAGCACCTTTCTAATCGTGTAGGAAAACCTGAAGATATTGCACGTGCCTGTTTATATTTAACACATCCTGAAAATAACTTTATAACGGGAACAAACGTAACAATCGATGGTGGTATGACGAAAAAAATGCTCTATGAAGAGTAAATGTGCCGGCTCTTTGCTTTCAAAAAGATGGTAAAATGTTTAAAATAAACATAGCATAACTATTTTTAAGTTTTAGAGGTAAACGCAAATACAGGAGGAATAACTATGGCGAAAAGTAAGTTAATACCTGCAGTTTTATTAGGCGCTTTAGCAGGAGCTGCTATTAGTATGCTCGATAAAAACACACGTGAGCATACAATTGAAACATCAAAAAAAATTAAAGATACTGTAACTTATTACGCGCAAAACCGAGATGAATTTGTGCAACTTATTGAAACAAAAGTAGATCAAGCCCAATCTGTATATGCTTCAACACAGGAAAATATTACTTCACTTATGACGAAGGTAGAAGATGCTAAATCGTTACCTGAAACAATCATGAGCCTTGTTGCAGAGACGAAAGATGCTTTTTCAAAACAAAGTCCGGACGCATAAGGAATTAGGTTTTCTGAAGAAGGGGTGAAATTTTATGAAAGATTCAAAAAATACTGCACCTAATGCGGCAGTTGCTTTCGTAAAATCATTCGTAGCACCAGAGGAAGCTAACATTGATCGAACAACGATAAAAGGTTCCTTGCAAGATTTAATGATTGGTATTCAGCGTGTCGATATATTCGGGATGGGTGCGCAACTCGCTTACTTCTTCCTGCTATCATTTTTTCCTTTAATTATTTTCTTAGTTACATTGCTGCCGTATTTAAATCTCAGACAGGAGCAAGTGTTTGAGTTTATGGCTGATATTATGCCGTTAGAAGTATACACACTTATTGAGGGGACGCTAGCAGAGGTGTTGACACATCAAAATAGAGGGCTGTTATCAATTAGTATTATCGGCACGATATGGTCAGCATCTAGAGGAATCAATGCCCTAATGAAGGCGTTAAATCATGCTTATGAAGTTGAAGGAAAGATAGGCGTAATTCATCGTGCATGGTCGCTTATATTTACAGTCGCTTTCGTGTGTATTATTTTAATTGCGCTCGTATTTCCGGTTTTCGGGCATCAACTTGGTAATCTTTTATTTTCTTATCTCGGTGTCGGTAATTCATTTGAATCCGTTTGGGATATAGTTCGTTGGATTACACCCCCGATGATGATTTTTAGCATCATGATTATTATGTATTGGGTTGTACCGAATACGACTCCTCGCGTAAAGTTTATTAGTGTTATTCCAGGCGCATGTTTTTCGACAGTCGGTTGGCTCGTACTGACATCCGGATTCTCGATTTACATTAATAATTTTGGGAATTATAGTGCAACGTATGGCAGTATCGGAGGGGTCATTATTTTAATGCTGTGGCTATACGCTACAGGAATGCTGTTAATTTTCGGTGGGTTAATTAATGCAACGATGCAGAGACGACAACTTGCTCTAATTCAGCGGAAAAATGAGTTATAAATTCGTTATGAGCCAAAAACGATGTTGTCTCTCACAGTTCGTTTTGCATTAGGTAAATATCGGTACGGAGCTGGCTAATAAATGTTCGGGATTGGCTAATATGTATCCTAAAATGGCTAATATGTGCTCGAGATTGGCTAATATCAGGACGCAATTGGCTAATAAAATCCTAATTTATCCATTAAGCCCTCAATATATCGCTTGAATTAAAAAAGATACCGCGCAAATGCGCGGTATCTTTTCATTACATATTACGTAACATACGCAGACCATTTAAAATGACTAAAATAGTACTGCCTTCATGTCCGATTACCCCAAGTGGTAAGTTAATTGCTTGGAAGAAATTAGAGATGACGAGTAAAATAATAACACTGATTGAGAAGAACATATTTTGCTTTACGATGCGTTGCATTTTTCGTGACATACGTATTGCATATTCAATTTTCGTTAAATTATTTTTCATTAATACGATATCAGCTGTTTCAAGTGCAACATCCGTACCATCACCCATCGCAATGCCGACTGAAGCTGTTGCAAGAGCAGGAGCATCATTGATTCCGTCACCGACCATACCGACTTGCTCATACTGCTTATTGTATTTTTTAATGTACTCTACTTTTGTTTCAGGTAAGCATTCAGCTACATATTCATTAACCCCAGCTTCTTCGGCAATAACCTTTGCCGTATGTTCATTATCACCTGTTAACATAACAACATGAATGCCGTCATTTTTTAGAGCGCTTACCGCTTTTTTCGCTTCTTCACGTACAGTATCTTTCATAGCAGCAAGTGCTAAAATACCGTTGTCATCTCGAATGAATATTACCGTTTTTCCTTGAGCTGCTAGACGATTTAATGCCCCGTTCGAAAAGTTTTCAGCTTCCTCTCGAACAACGAAATCAGGTTTCCCAACTTTATATTTAATATTGTTGACAGTTCCCTCGATTCCGTGCCCCGGTATATCTTTAATCGATACATCTTTTAGAAGTGGTATTTCCTGCTCATTTGCATAGCGTGAAATGGCTTGTGCTAGCGGATGCGTAGATTGACCTTCAATCGTTGCTAAAACTGCTAATGCATCCTCAGTAGTGACGTTCTCTCTTACTATGAAATCCGTCACAACAGGTGTTCCTTCTGTTAATGTCCCAGTTTTATCAACGGCGAGTAGTTTAATATTACCAATATGTTCTAAATGGACCCCACCTTTAAATAAAATCCCGTTTCGTGCCCCGTTTGAAATAGCAGCGAGTGTTGCTGGCATAACGGATGCAACGAGTGCACAAGGGGATGCAACGACTAACAGTACCATGGCACGATAAAATGTTGTTGACCAATCCCAGCCGAATAAGTAATGCGGTACAAATAACATAAGTAAAACAATGATTAATACAATTTTTACATAAGTGCTTTCAAATCGTTCAATAAATTGCTGTGAAGGCGATTTTTCACTTTGTGCCGATTCAACAAGCTTAATGATTTTTTGGAACATTGTTTCATCGCTACGTTTTGTTACTTTAATTGTCAGTGTACCATTTAAGTTAACCGTTCCAGCAAATACGTCTGTGCCGACTTCTTTTGTTACGGGCATGGATTCCCCGGTAATGGCTGCTTCGTCTATCGTAGATTGCCCTTTAAAAATAACCCCATCGACGGGAATACGTTCCCCTGGCTTTACTAATACGTGATCGCCAGGTGTTAATTCACTAACAGCGACTTTAATCGGTTCAAATCCGCCACGTACAAGCCATGCTTCTTCTGGTTGTAGTTCCATTAATGCTGAAATTTCACGATGGCTTTTATTCATCGCATAAGTTTCTAGCGCTCCACTCATAGCAAAGATAAATATTAGGATAGCGCCTTCCGTCCAATAACCGATAATAGCTGATCCAATAGCGGCCAATATCATTAATATTTCTACATTAAGCTTTCGTAACTTGATTGTTTCAGTAAGACCCTGTTTAGCTTTTGCATAGCCACCAATGACATAGGCTGTAATATAAGCTGCAATAGAGGCTGTTTCCAATCCGACTGAATCCATTCGCCATGCCAAGAAAATGATAATACCGGATAGGATAGCTAAAATAAGTTCGTGATGTTCTTTTATTTTCTCAATTAAGTTAGTGCTTTCTCGATTAGAATTGTCCATAAGCTCACCTCTTGATAATGAAAATCAGTATCAAACTCTTTATTTTATTGGTATTGATAAATGTTTTCATTTTAATTATAAAATTATTAAATTAGAATTATTACAAATAATTATAACTCTTGTAGAGGTGAATTTCAATGGTAATTTCTTCAATTAATTTATTGATTTGTAGTATTTTGTGTCCGTTTTTTGAATTAGAATAGACGCTCAACAAAAAAAGCTACCTGATTAGGTAGCCTTTTGCGACAAACATGCTATTGCATGAGGTGTCAGAACAATTTTTTATTATTAAAATACGCGTGCAGCGTGAGCAGCTAATTTTTCTAATGAAGATTTTTCAACGTCAGCGTGTAATGAGTTCCCGTGAGAGTCCATCGTTACTACAGCTGTGAAGCCTTCAACTGATAAGTGCCACATTGCTTCTGGAATACCGAATTCCATTAAGTCAACGCCGTCTACTGATTTAATGCAGTCTGCGTAGTACTGAGCAGCACCACCGATTGCGTTTAAGTAAACACCGCCGTGCTCTTGTAATGCAGCAAGTGTTTTTGGTCCCATACCGCCTTTACCCATAACAGCGCGGATACCGAATTTTTTCATGATGTCGCCTTGGTATGGCTCCTCACGAATAGAAGTTGTTGGACCAGCCGCTTTTACGACCCAGTTGCCTGCTTCGTCTTTCGCCATTACTGGACCACAGTGGTAGATGATTTGGCCATCTAAGTCTACAGGCGCTTCTACACCTTCACCGATTAAGTGGTGGTGGATTGCGTCACGACCAGTGTACATACGGCCAGAAATTTTTACTACGTCACCAACTTTAAGTGAACGGATTTTTTCTTCTGTAATTGGTGCAACAAGTTCAACTACTTTGTTGTCATCGTTAGAAGCTGTTTTTTCTTCGTCTTTGAACGTGATTTTTTCACCTTCTTGGTAGTGCCAGTTAATGATTTCGCCTGTTTCTGGGTTAATATCAATTGCCATACGACGGTATGCCCAACAGTTATATGCTACTGATACGAAGAATGATGCTGGTAAGCGGTCCATTACGCCGATTTTACAGCCTAGTAATGTTGCTTCACCACCGAAGCCCATCGTACCAACGCCAAAAGTATTTGAAGTTTTTACGATGTATTCTTCTAATTTCGCTAAGTCTTCGATTGGGTTTACATCGTCAACGTGACGGAATAATTGTTCTTTTGCAAGATCGTAACCAGCAGAGCGGTCACCACCGATACCAACGCCGATGAATCCAGCTGAACAGCCTTGACCTTGTGCTTGCCATACTGAGTGAAGGATACATTTACGGATACCATCTAAGTCACGACCAGCGCGGCCAAGACCTTCTAATTCACATGGCAGTGAATATTGGATGTTTTTGTTTTCACAGCCGCCACCTTTTAAGATTAACTTAACTGTGATGTAGTCGTTTTCCCATTGTTCGAATTTTACAACTGGAAGTCCAGCACCGATGTTTGTACCAGAGTTTTTACCAGTTAATGAATCAACTGAGTTTGGACGTAATTTTGCATCTGCAGTTGCAGCAGCAATAGCTGTTTGAATTGCTTTTTTAATTTCGATTTGGTTTACGCCAACTGGAGTGTAGACTTTGAATGTTGGTAAACCTGTGTCTTGACAGATAGGCGATACGTTATCTTCTGCCATTACGATATTTGTTGTAATTGTGTCTAGTGACATTGCTGCACGAGTACCAGCGTTTTCTGCTTCTTTTGCCGCTTTAATCGCACGACGAACATCTTTTGGTAAGTTAGTAGACGTTTCAGTTACCAAATTATATAGGCTTTTTTCTAATGTTTCTAAGTATGCCATTATATTTTTCCCCCCAGAAAAATAAATATTATTTTAAGGCTCTTTTCCAAAATATGTACTTGCACTTTAGTGGAATAAAAGATTTTGAAGCTATTCCGCTAGCCGTTGTCTCATACGGTTCGTTTTGCAATATACATGTGTAATATTACGTTCTATAATGTAAAAAGAAGTAGCCACTATTCCATTTCTTTTTTAACGAAAAGAACACAACACGTTTGCAGTTGTGTAAATATGAAAGAACGACCTTTAGAGTATGTATCTTTTAAAAGCAAGTGCAGATTTTGGCGTTAAACCTATATTAAACCAACTATTATTATAACTCTTTAATAGAACAAAAAAAAGAGCGCTTTCATCCAAGAATTTCTATGTTATTGAATGTTCTGCGAATTAAGAATTCTAATTTCCGATAATGGGTAAATGAAAAGAGCTACATGTTTGTAGCCCTTTCTAAATCTATTCAGTTATTTCAGGACGATTATGGAATTGATCCATTTTCTCCTCTAAATCATCTACCATTTTGATTAGGCGGTCGATATCTTCAAGTTCTGTTGTTTCTGGATCAATTGCATCTAGTACTTCAAGAAAAATTTCCAAACGTTCTTTTAAGTAACTAACCTGCTGTTCTTTGTTTGTAATTGGATTTGACATGTTGTAGTGCCACCTTTCACGTGTTAAGGCTATCGTAGCGGATTTCTACAGAAATTTCAATGCTTGTACATAACGAAAGATTTATTTATTAATTAATTATTTTGAATATTTACAAAACTTCGTGCGTATGTTAAATTATTAATAATACAAGTAAAGGAGGCGGTCGAAAATAACGTACAATTAACACTCAATCCACTAGGCAAAGGAGGGAGTCTAAACGCTTTTTCGGCTAAGCTTGCCGATTAATTTGTTTTATAATTATGATTAATAGTGATATTTGAAGCCCTGGTAAACTTTTTAAGATAAAGTTTGCTAGGGCTTTTAACGTTCGTTTATATAGACAAATAAGAAAGCGATTATTTCCTAGCTATCGATAACAATTCGAAATATGATAAGATGATACGGATATCGAAGTAAGTGGAGGCAACAATGAATATCATATCGAATTATGAGCAACGGAAGTTTTGGATATTAGTTATTATCGTAGCAATTTCAGGCTTTTCTCAAGGAATGCTCATGCCTTTAATTTCAGTTATTTTTGAAACAGACGGTGTTTCATCATTTCTAAATGGATTAAATGCAACGGGCTTATACATAGGTACATTATTAATTTCACCATTTATTGAACAACCATTGCGTAAATATGGCTATAAACCGATTATTTTAACGGGTGGTGCGCTTGTTTTCATCGCGCTTTTTTTATTCCCGTTTTGGCAATCAGCGACATTTTGGTTTATATTGCGTATGATTGTTGGGATTGGGGATCATGCACTGCATTTTTCTACGCAAACATGGATTACATCTGATACGAATAATGGCAATCTAGGAAAGAAGATGTCCATTTATGGCTTATCATTTGGTGTAGGTTTTGCGGTAGGTCCGTTATTCGTTAATCTTTTAGAAATATCGGAAGCATTGCCGTTTATACTTTCAAGCGTGTTATGTTTGTTAGCTTGGTCGCTCGTTTTCTTCGTGAAAAATGAACATCCAGAGGCATTGAAAGGGGATGCAACAAGTACAGGATGGAGCCGTTACAAGTTTGCCTTTAAATATGGATGGATTGCTTTTCTTCCGCCATTTGTATATGGCTTTTTAGAATCATCTATTCATTCATTATTTCCGGTCTATGCATTAAGACTTGATTTTGAAGTAGCTACTGTTTCGGTCATGTTAGCCGCTTTTTCAGTAGGGGCTATTTTTACGCAACTACCGTTAGGAGTTTTAGGTGATAAAATCGGAAGAAGCAATGTCATTATAGGAGGCCTTACGAGTGGCACAATCCTATTTTTCATTTGTAGCCAGTTTGAACAATCAGAACTAATTGTGACAACTATTTTTGCACTTGCAGGTATGAGCGTCGGTTCGTTATTTTCATTAGGCATTACGTATATGGCGGATTTAACACCAAAAGAGCTACTTCCAACAGGGAATTTGCTATGTGGTATTTTCTTTAGTTTAGGTAGCTTAAGTGGTCCAACGTTTGGTGGACTTTATTTACAAGTTGCAGAAGGATTTAGCTTTTTATTATTAATTGCATGTGTTTTAGGTGTTACTTTATGTGTAAATTTATTCTATACATTTAAAAAAAGGGTGTCGACATAAATAAATTCGGCACCCTTTTAGCTAGATTTTAAATCTTCTTGTACTTTCGTTGAGTTCATGTGACATTTCTTTTAGCGTTTGCGTTGCTTGT
>JBJEFO010000104.1:1729-4981 GCA_051874135.1 Lysinibacillus sp. | reverse complement strand
CTGCTCCTGCCGCTACGCTTTCGTCGCAAAGGAAAACTTGGCTCCTGTGGCTGTGCCGCGCTACGGCAAAAATTTTCCCTTCTTGATGTTTTAATAAATGTTTTCCTAATTTATAAAAAAGTGATACGACTTGTTAAAGACTTGTTATAGTATTGTATCAATTTTCTTTATTACTGTGCTAAATTATCTAGATGTTTAATAGAAAATCATGATTTAGTCGTTCGCGCATTTGCGATGGGCGCAGAACGAACCGTGGAGACAACGCAGTTGGCTCTGCGGTTTGGCGGCTAGCGTGAACGGCTGATGGCAATTAAAAATCGATACTCTTTATTTGTGCTCATATCGAATAATGAAAATGTTGACAAAAGGCTTTCAGATTGGTTGCTACCGATTCTGAAAGCCTTTTGTATATTTATATTTGTGTATGAAAAGTTATCCTATTTTTGACGATCAAAGGAAACATAGCGTGTGCCCTGAAATGATAATAAGCCAAGGTCGTGTTCAACTAACATACCATATTCATCGCCATCTACACGCAACTCCATTCGATCACCACTTTGTACTTCAAAGGTTACATAATATGTAGTGTGAGAATGTTCACCTCGAACATGCATCCGTTTCGAGACAACTTTTGCAGGTACCGTAAGAAGGGGAGAGTTATTATTTTTAATACCTTGCTTTAAACTAGAGAAGATTGTAAAAATTATAACACCAAAAACGATAATAAATATAATTCCTATAAATATCGGGGCAATTGAAAACATAGCATCACCAAAAAACATATGAACACTTCCTTTCTCTATATTAATAATACTAGAAGAGCCGTAAAAATCCTTGAATTTTTTATTTAATTTCAAGAAGTAATAGACAGTAAAAAAAGCAAGTACCTACATCGAAGGGGTACTTGCTTTTAACAATGGAGCTATTTAGCTAATTTTTTCTAAACTGCAATTTTTTAATAGGTCGTATGCATTAATATCGATTGTATCGGTAGGTTTCATTCCGCTTAAAATTTCATTAATATCATCGATAAGTGGCGTTAAATTTTCTTCGATAAATTCTTTTTTTACGTGTTCTGTTAATTCGACATCTACCGATTGGATGCGCGCTATTATTTCATCACACATTAAATGTAACACAGCCTCTGCTTTGCCAGTCGGTGTATTATTCAATTCTAATTTAGCGCGTAAGTCTAAAAACTGATACCATTTATCTTGTAAAGTCAAATCCGTTTTTTTTCTATACGCATGGCGAACAGATGGGGCGTCTATATAGTTTCCAGACAATTTCAGTAAATTTGCCATCTTATATTCAATTGTATCGGATTGTGCCTTCGTTGCTTCGATTAATTTTTGATTTGCACGCTTTTGTTTAATAAATAAAACAATCTTTTTTCCGACAAAGTAAGTTAAATATATTAAACCACCGTACACAATGATGTTTGTTAACAGGCTTAACAGTATTATACCGACCGTAAAGTATAAGAAAAATTTAATAATAGTATTCATTTCATCACCTTCTAAATAATGCTAATCCCACAGAAAAATATAATAAAATTTTAACAACCAAAGGACCACGAAAACTATGATAACAAAAATATATTATAAATGCGAAGGATATTATTTAATCTCGCCCAAATAAAAAGACAGAATCAACTCTAGCTGATTCTGTCTAACTGTATTATTCAACCGTAACGGCAAGTTCTTTAACTAAGAGAGAGGATGAGCCATATCCATGTGGCAGGAAGTAAAGCTCTGAGCTTGTTTCTTCAACGTCTTTCATTAAAGTATAGAAGTTGCCGGCAATGGTCATTTGTTTTACAGGTGAAGCAATTTTTCCATCTTTAATATAGAAGCCTGTAGCTTCAACTGAAAAGTCGCCAGAAATGGTATTTGTACCAGAATGCAAGCCTGATAAATCTGTAATGAGCACGCCTTCAGCGACTGAGGCGATTAATGCATCGTTCGTTTTATTACCTGGTGCAACATGTAAGTTTTGCGGTGCAACGGTAAGTGTGCCTTTGTACGAGTCTTTATAGGCATGTCCAGTCGTTTCACAGCCTTCAATCTTAGCTGTTTTTCGGTTGTGAAGCAATGTTTGCAATGTACCGTTTGAAATAATGTCATATTTCTTTGTTGCAACACCTTCTCCGTCGAAATTCGAACCTGTTAGTGTATCAGGGTAAAAAGGATCACTCACTAAAGTAAATGCATTGGACGCTATTTTTTGCCCAACCTTATCTTTTAATAGCGACTTGTTTTTTTGTGCATTTTCAGCTGAAAAAATCGAGAAATAAATAGCAAGTAGTGATGCTGCTGCATCGTTTCGTATAATAATAGGGTACTTACCAGAAGGTATTGATTTCTCACCTAAATGAGCAAGTGCTTCTTCAGCAGCTGCCTGTGCAATGTCCTCTGCATGAAGAGAAGTAAAGTCACGTGTCATTTTTCGATAGACAGCTGTTTTCATTTCATCACCGTCTTTTACAACAACAGAAAGATAAATAATTAATCCATTTACTTTTTGTGATAACGAAAGAGCTTTACTATTCATTAATGAACGTTCAGTTGTAAATTGTCCGATCATACAGTAATCGAGCGTCACAATACGAGAATCATAAGCACGTATTTTTTTTTCGATCGAGCGAAGTAGCTCAATCTTTTCAGGTATTTCAATAGCTTCAAGTTCCGCGTTGTAAAAGGAATGTTTTGTATAGTCGCTACTACCTTCAAAAATATCAGTACCATCATCTTCATCAAGAATACTTGCATTTTTTTTAACGCTGTCAATTAAAAATGCAATGGAATCTTCATCTAGCTTTTCTGTATAGGCATAGCCCATTTTATTTGCATCTTTTTTCTGAATATTCCACGCTTTTTATGGAAATTTATTGGAGTTTATGTTGATATTAAAGTAAGGGATATTTTCGAATAAGGGGTGGCAAATATGAAAACGTGGAATTGTATCGAGCTTTCAGATGAAGTTTCATATAGTTATCTAAGGGGACATCCAATTATAGAAATGACGATAAAAGGATGGAATGATATAGCATATTTGTCGGATATAGAAGTACTTGTTAGTCTATATGCTATTCAATATGAATATACAAATCAAACGTGTTTTAAAGTGTATTATCACTACGATTTTCTATTGTCGAATGTCACAGTACTCAAGTTGGTGGAAATGGCAAAACAACGATTAGTGGCGCACATAGGAAATCATGTGCAATTGAATTAAAAGCAAGTTGCTTCT
>JBJEFO010000104.1:0-1629 GCA_051874135.1 Lysinibacillus sp. | reverse complement strand
AATTGTTTTTAAGAGGGTGGTAGTTTTCGAATAGCGAAGTTATCATCCAACAACACCCAGTTTTGAGGGAATGGATATCCTAATGCCCAGTAGCTAATACCGCGTAAGTTGTATTCTTTAGCTAAATCAAATTTGGCTTGTGCGCTACGTGCGTCTTCAAACCAAACTTCATGGTTTTGCCCTTGGTCATCTATATAATAAAAATAAGGTGATTGTGTATTGACGTCATATTGAATCGTTGCATCGTGTTGTGTAGCCAGTCTAATGGCTTCTTGAGGACTAAATGTTTCAGCTTGCTGTCCTTTTTGAAATGGAATTTTCCAATCTCTTGCGTAAATTTGGAATCCTAAAAAGATTTTATTCGCCGGTATGACGGATAGTGCGTATTCAACAACTTTCCTCATTTCGTTAATGGGGGAAATCGCCTGAGGAGGACCTGCGCGGTAGCCCCACTCATATGTCATAAGTACAACAAAGTCTGCAATTTTTCCGTGTGCGGCGTAGTCGTGTGCCGTATAAAGCAGGCCGGCCTGCTGTTCACTCGTTTTAGGTGCTAATGATGTTGACACAAAATAGCCTTTTGCATGTAATGAATCGACTGCGAGTTGCAGGAATTTATTATATGCCTCCCGATCTTCCGGTAAGACATTTTCAAAATCAATATTTACCCCTTTGTAGCCTTTTTCGTCCATTACTTGAACAATGTTTTGAATCAATGTTTTTTGAAGCTCATCACTAGAAAAAATAACGTGCATTAAATTAGAACCTTTTTCAGTTGATGTAAAGTTTGTAATCGCCATCACCGGTACGATTTGATTAAATTTTGCGGCTGACAGCATGAGCTTATCTGCAAAGGGCTCTAAAGTTGCAGAGGCGGTGACCTTATAAGCAAACGGACTAATGTATGTCAGCAACGGACCAATAGCCTTTATTGATTCAGCTCCAGCGGCATCACTTTGATACGTAAAAGCATTTACTTCAATAACAGGTTTAGTTCTTGGGATAATCAATTGCGTTCCAATACGGAGAGAGTTTGGATTTTGAATTTGATTTTGGTCAATGATTGCTTGCATAGAAGTATTATAAAGCTTAGCAATTTGCCACAGTGTCTCACCCGGCTGAACTACGTGAATAATTGGAGGAATATAAAGTCTTGTACCAACGTATAACGGGTTTGAATTTGAAAGTTGATTTGCTAAAGTAATAGCGTTTACCGAAATACCATACTTTTTGGCGATGGACCACAGTGTTTCACCTTTTTTTACCATATGGATTAAAGCGGGCGTTGGAATAACAAGCGATTGACCAATCAATAGTTTACTAGGGTTAGGAAGTTGATTGATTTGTTGAATTGAATTTACGCTCACATTGTAACGTTGAGCTAATGACCAAAGCGTTTCTCCACTACTCACAACATGAATTATCAAGTTACAGCTCCTTTGAATGGAAATGTTACTGCATCATATGCCTAACAGGACAAGAATATATTTAGCAGTTGTTACCTTAGTGTTTGACGTGTACCAATCTGAAATAAAGTGAAACCCTATTCATGTAAGTTTTAACACAGGTGAATAAAGCAACGTCCGAACAAGCTGAACTTGTACAAGACTTTAGCGACATCATTGAACA
>JBJEFO010000103.1:0-4982 GCA_051874135.1 Lysinibacillus sp. | reverse complement strand
ATTGAATGATTTAACAATTTAAAAATTGAGTTGAGATTTTTTTGTTAAATTTTTTGGCTCTTCGCCAAAATACGTTCTTGACCGCATATTCCGTTCCAGGCGGACGCTTTCCGCAGGCCCGGCTCGAGCCTCCTCGTCGCAAGCTCCTGCGGGGTCTCGAGTCTCGGGCTGTTCCTGCTGGAGTCGCCGCCTTCCACTCCATATGCTAGAGCATCTTTATCCTTTTTTAGCAAGCACTGATTTTGATGTTGAACCCGAATTTTTTATCAAGAAAAAATGTTATAGCCATGTTTTTAATAGGCATCAATCAATAATACTAATTTTGATCATGCTAAACTTTTAAAAAAAAATCCATTTCCCATTAAAAAACAGGTCCATTTGTAAAGATTTTCGCTCTCCAGGCGAACGAATCCTTTAATAAGTTTCTGTCTTTTTTATCACACAACCTATTTGTCAAGCGCTTTTTTTCGAGCAAAAACATTCGTTTTTCAGTAAAAACAGCGGGTTTTTGGCCAATTTTTCAGCAAAATCGGAGCTAATTTTAAAGTCAATTTTTCTGTTATATAAAAGGCATTTAAAAATTAAAGAGATACGAAAAAGCTAATGATATACTATTCGCGCTACCGCCCATGCCGCTTGAGCCTGCAAAAAGAGCGCAGTCTCATTCGTCATGCTCAGGCGGTTGGTCAGGCGCGAATAGCATATATTGTTGCGTACTAACAATTTACTCTAAATCTTTTTCACCTTCTATATAGCAAGCTACAATAGGTTACTTTATAATTTCATTCACAAACAAAGAAAAACCAGCGTGATTGCTCACGCTGGTTGTAAACATTATTATTGAACCGCTAATTCGCGGAAGTACTTCGCTTTTTCTTGGTACGTATCCCAAATCTTATCGAATGCTGCCTTTTCTTCCGGTAGCATTTCCATCATTGGCATGCGCACGTCTAACGTATCAAATCCAAGTTTTGTCATCGCATATTTAATCGGTGATGGGTTTGGTTGTGCAAATAATGCACGCACTAACGGAAGTAATGCACGATGGATTTTTGCAGCCAATTCGTGATTACCTTCATCAAACGCTTTTAACATTAATTGCATGTCGTTACCAACAACATGTGAAGCTACAGAAATGACACCTGCACCTCCGACTGCATATAACGGCAATGTTAAACCATCATCCCCAGAGTATACTAGGAAATCAGCGTCAACATTTTCAATAATGTCACCCATTTGATCTAAGTTGCCGCTTGCTTCTTTAATGCACGTAATATTTTCTACTTCACGACTTAACGCAATTGTTGTTTCTGCTGAGATGTTTGCTCCTGTACGTCCTGGTACGTTATAAAGCATAACCGGTAGCTTCGTTTCTTTTGCAATTGTCTTAAAGTGAGCATACATGCCTCGTTGATTTGGCTTGTTATAGTAAGGTGTTACAAGCATAATGCCGTTTGCACCGTTTTCTTCAGCTTTATGAGTCATTGCGATAGAATAGGCTGTTTCATTATCCCCTGTTCCTGCAATAACTGGAATACGACCTGCTACTTTTTCTACGGTAAAACGAACTACTTCGATTTTCTCTTCTGTAGACATCGTCGGGTTTTCAGATGTTGTACCACAGGCGATAATTGCATCTGTCCCATTTTCGATTAAGTGATTAATAATGCGTTCTAACTCTGGATAGTTAATCGTGCCATCTTTTTTAAACGGCGTAATCATCGCCGTGCCGATACGACCTAAATTCATACTCCGCACCCCTCTTATAATAAGTTATCCTCAATCATCGCTTCTGCAATTTGAATTGAATTTAGTGCTGCACCTTTTAATAAGTTGTCAGCAACAATCCACAAATGGAAGCCTTTTGGATTATCTAAGTCTCGGCGGATACGACCTACGAATGTTGGATCTTCACCTTCAGCATAGATTGGCATTGGGTAAACTTGGTTTGTAATATCATCTTGTAAAACGATGCCCGGTGCATCTTTTAACGCAGCAAAAATCTCTTCTACAGTTGCTTCTTTTTCAAGCTCAATATATACCGATTCAGAATGACCTGATACGACCGGTACACGTACACAAGTTGCTGCAACATGTAACGCAGGCATTTCCATAATTTTTTTCGTTTCGTTAATCATTTTCATCTCTTCGTATGTGTAACCATTGTCCGTAAATTTATCGATTTGTGGAATCACATTACGTGCGATTGGATAATGCTTTTTATCTGCTTTTGCAGGTAAAACGTTCGCTTCTACATCTTTCCCTTTTTCCCACTGTGCTGATTGTGCTTGTAATTCTTCGATTGCGGCAATACCAGAACCTGAAACAGCTTGATATGTAGATACGATTACTTTTGTTAAACCAAATTTTTCACGGATTGGTTGAATTGCTGCTACCATTTGTATTGTTGAACAGTTTGGATTCGCGATAATACCTTTTGGGATGTCTTTTAATACATGGCGATTAACTTCAGGTACAACTAACGGTACTTCAGGGTCCATACGGAAGTGACTTGTATTGTCGATAACGATTGCACCGCGTTTCGCTGCTTCTGGTGCAAGCGCAGCTGATACTGATCCACCAGCAGAGAATAGCGCCACATCAACACCTTCAAAAGCTTCTGGTGTTGCTTCTTCAATTGTATATGTTGTGCCATTAAACTCGATTGGTTTACCAGCAGAACGAGCTGATGCTAAAAATTTGATTGTGTTAATTGGGAAATTGCGTTTGATTAAGTGTTCCATCATTTTCGTTCCAACTGCGCCAGTTGCACCGACTACAGCTACATTGTATTGCTTTGTCATTATTTCATCTCTCCTATAAAAAACTAGTTACATAATGTTGGATATTGTATCACAAAAAGTCGGAATTGTGTATGGTTATTTGACTATTTAAAATATTGTATAATTATTGGCTGGATTTGTTTTTTATAAGCGAGCGCATAATGCACCGTTTCGAACATTTTATCGAAATCTGCAATCATCGACGTCGGTTTATTAATTGGATCATCTTGGCCAAAGGGTATAAAATATACATTTTTAGCATTTAACAATTTCATAATATTCATCCCATTTAAACCAAGTGCATCATTCGTAGATATACCTAGAACAACCGGACTACCATTTCGCAATGTAGCCTTTGCAGCCATTAACACTGGGGAATCAGTTGCAGCGTTCGCAAACTTACTTATGGAATTCCCCGTCATTGGCGCAATGATCATACAATCAAGTGGATTTTTAGGGCCAAATGGTTCTGCTTCAACAATGGATGAAACGACTTTTTCTCCAGCCAATGCTTCTATTTTTTCAATCCACTCTTCACCTGTTCCAAAACGTGTTGCTGCGTTCAAAACAGATGGCGTAATAATTGGTACAACTGTTGCACCTGCATCTGTTAAGCTTTTAATTTTTGGTACAACATCTTCGTACGTGCAATGCGAAGCGGTAATACCAAGCCCTATTCGTTTTCCCTCTAACATTCACATCCCTCCACGATTGAGTCATATAAAAGTTGCGCTGCATCGTCAGGGAAGTATTTTCCGGGCAATGCAAGTAGCGGCTTATAATCATTTCGTGTTACATAATAAAGACAACCTGGTGCTGAAGCTAAATCGTAAATAGGCATTTTAATTACCTCACTAAATTGCTGCGTTAACCACTGCGTAGGAATTGTATTGATTAAAGCTGTAGCATCTTTCATATATTGAGGTTGCAAATTAACAGCTTCATAGCCAAGCATCATCGCTTCATGTCGCTGTGCCTTAGAACGCACTGCAATCGTTACTTTCGCATGCAAACCTGTTAATGCTTGTGCGAGTAATTTTCCAATACGCCCAAAACCTGTAATGACAAAATGCTTTCCGCGAATTGTTTGGCGTTGTTCATACAAATATGAAATAAAACTCTCTACAGTAAGTGCAGCATTTTTCCAAATAAACAATTCATTTTCTAAATAAGGAATAATTTTTTCTTGCTTCAACATTGCACGCCATTCATCAGTCAAACGACCTGTGAAAAATTTGACGTGCTTCGTGCCAAGAAGTAATGGTACATCTATCGATAATGGTTGTATGGGCAATACAATATTATCTGGGCAAAAATCGAGTACTGTAGCATTCAATCCAGCGTCCCAAGTTGATGTATTTTTAAAAAAAATTGTTCGATGTGGCGAAGACATTTTTTTTGCAAGCTCTTTAACCCTTGCATCCGTACCGATTAATAGCCACCGTTCCGTCATCGTCGATCATACTTTTTCTTTTGTATTTTTTGAAACAATATTCTGTCCTCGCCAATTAATAAAATTTCCTCCCATGGAATGAACATCGTTTCTTCTTTCTTTTTCATAAATGATAGACGCATTGATGCTGATAATTCAAAACCATGAATTTTGCCCGTTTTTGTATCAAATAAACATTCCGATTCTGATAAATAGCCGTATCGTATACCATTTTCGACTTCAATGAGTTCCTTTTCGGCCAGCTCAGATAATCGCATCATTCCCCTCCTCGTTAGCAGGCTTATCACTACTATATGCATGTGAATTCTCTTTGTGTGACGTCTAAAATAATTCTTTTACCTAGACAGCACATACCCGACTGTGTATAGTGTATATATACAGTTGTAAAATTTGGAAGGAGGATATCATTGATTATTAAATTAAGCAACGCAAGTGACAAACCCATTTACGAGCAAATAACCGAGCAAATAAAACAAGCCATTTTAAGCGGTACGTTGCTTCCTGGCGCTGCACTTCCTTCCATTCGCATGCTTGCTAAAGAATTGAAAATAAGCGTCATGACAACAAAGAGAGCATATAGCGACCTTGAGCGTGACGGCTTTATTGAAACGGTAGCTGGGAAAGGAAGTTTTGTTGCCCACCGCAATCAAGAATTTTTACGAGAGGCGCTTCTAACTGAAATTGAGCAACACTTAACGAAAGCTTTTCATTTAGCAAAAACAGCAAACGTCTCAAAAGAAGAAATA
>JBJEFO010000102.1:0-21569 GCA_051874135.1 Lysinibacillus sp. | reverse complement strand
TTTTTAGTTGTCACATTTACGTTCTTTATGAAGCGTGACGTGACTGCATAATCATGTATAATGTATCTATTAGAAAAACACATCAGAAATACCAGTTTCTGATGTGCTTGGGTAAATAGAGGTGTTAACATGAGTATCGTGATGGCAGGATTGCTTGTATCTGTTTCAGGAATGGCCGTTGTTGCTGCTGCTATTTTAGGTGTTATTCCACCAGAGAATAAGCCGATGCAATTGGCTTTTATAGGGATCGGCTGGGTATTTATTATTATCGGCATGATCATTCGCTGGAAAGGTATGAAAATCGAGCGAGAGCAAGATAAACTACGACAACAAAATCAAAAGTAAAAAAACGCGAAGCAGGCATACTCTGTTTCGCGTTTTACTATGTTATTCAGTTGTAGAAGGAATAATATGTGGCTCAATATGCACAAGGACGATGCAGTGCCGGTCGAATTGTTGGACGGTTGCTTCGATTTGATCGCTAATTTTGTGACTTTCGATTACATTTAAATTTGGATTTACTGTTACTGTAACATCAACAAAGCTCATATTGCCATGTGAACGCCCTTTTAAATCGACTAACTCAATGACACCATCTACGTTGGCAATTAACTTTTTTAATGCCTCTGTATCTTCCGCGTCAAAACCATCCGTCAGTGTGACAACAGCTTCCCAAAAAATTTCGATAGCCGTTTTAATAATGATAAGTCCAACGAGTAGCGCTGTAATCGTATCGATTATTGGAAAACCAAAAATGGCACCAAAAATTCCAATCGCTGTACCGATACTAACGAGTGCGTCTGAGCGATTATCATAGGCAGCTGCACGAACAGCAGAGCTTTTAATTTTATTGGCTAGCGCTAAATTATAACGATAGACAACATACATAACGAGTGCACTAAATAATGCGACGACGGCTGTTAAAATAGAAGGTGATTCTTCAACAGGGTCAAATAAGCCACGAACGGATGTTGAAAGTACTTGCAAACCGACAACCATCATGATGAAGGAGGCGATAAGTGAAGCAATCGTTTCTGCTCGCAAATGCCCGTATTGGTGAATCGCGTCAGGTGGCTTTTGTGAAATACGTAGCCCAATTAATACGGCGATAGACGCTATAATATCGGTTGTGTTGTTTAACCCGTCTGCTTTGAGGGCAGCGCTCATGCCGATATAGCCGACAATTAATTTCATTGCACTTAAAAAGATATACGTACCAATGGAAAGCCATGCCCCTTTTTCACCCGCACGTAAATTTGTGTATAATTCCAAATTTTTTCCTCCCTACAAAAGTTCTGGGTATGAGAAAACGACTCTCTAAAGAGAGAGTCGCTCTATATACCCAAAATTATTCTTCGATGTTTTCTTCTGTAGTTGTGTTTGGAAGTTTTGTTACTTCAAGATATAAAATGTGGTGACCATCGAGCTCTTTAATTTTGAACTCATAACCGTGGGCTGTGATGCTATCACCTTCCACTGCATCAAAGTGCTGTGTCATGAACCAGCCACCAATCGTATCGATATCTTCATCTTCGATTGTTGTACCGAGAATATCGTTAACTTCTGCTAATAACATCTTCGCATCGAAAATATAATGTTGTCCTTCTGTAATTTCTTGTACTTCTGGAATTTCGTCTTCATCGAATTCATCTTGAATATCACCAACGATTTCTTCAATGATGTCCTCGATTGTTACTAAACCAGATGTACCGCCGTATTCATCCATTAAGATGGCCATATGTATGCGCTCTTTTTGGATTTTAAGTAATAAATCACTAATAGGAATCGTTTCAATTACACGAATGACTGGCTGCATATATTCCGTAACACATTTGTCCCCGTTAGCAGGGTCCTTAATATAAGCTGTCAATAAATGCTTCATGTTAACTAAACCGATAACGTGGTCTTTATCACCATCTGTAATTGGATATCGGGTATATTGCTCAACGCCCATTACTTCGAACACTTGACGCAAAGTTAAATCTTTATCGATACTACTAATTTCAGTTCGAGGTACCATAATTTCTTTCGCAATACGGTCAGAGAATTCGAAAATACTGTTTACGTATTCGTATTCAGAGTGGTTGATTTCTCCACCTTTTAAACTGTCCGATAAAATCATGCGAAGCTCTTCTTCAGAGTGTGCTTCTTCAGATTCAGAAACCATTTTTAAACCAAATAAGCCAGTAAGCCCGCGCGCTGATCCGTTTAATGCGCGGATAAATGGATACATAATGTTATGGAATAAAATAAGCGGTCCCGATAAGGTTAATGTCACAGCTTCTGCTTTTTGAATAGCAAGTGTTTTAGGCGATAATTCTCCTACGACAACGTGTAAAAACGTTACGAGTGCGAATGCAATAATGAATGAAAGAAGAGACGTGATTCGACCTTCTAATCCCATCAGATCAAATAATGGATGCAAAATTAGCTCAAAAGTTGGCTCACCTAACCAACCAAGTCCAAGCGCTGTAATTGTAATACCTAACTGACAGGCAGATAAATATTCATCCAAGTTTGAAATGACTTTTTTTGCTTTCATCGCTTTTTTATTTCCTTCAGCGACAAGCTGGTCAATACGAGTTGTTCTTACTTTTACAATTGCAAACTCAGTTGCAACGAAGAATGCCGTAGCGGCAATTAATAAAGCAAATGCTCCGAGCTTTATGGTTAGCTCAACTATATCTACGTCCAAATATGATCTTTACTTACAGCGCAAATGAGCGGGGCAAGTAAAGAATACACCTCCTATGAGAAAAAAATATTAGATAATATAATCATAAAATATTTCGAAAAAAAATACAAACGCCGTATACTATCTTTACATAAATTGTAAATCGATTCACGTTAATTAACAAACAATAATGCCAATTCTAAAAATATTGACATCTGAAATTTCGATATGGTAATGTTAAGGAACACTAAATAATTTAAGAGAATGGAGGGAACGGAACATGATGACAATTCAATTAATTTCGCCAGCAACTAAACATCAAAGTCCGAGTCCTTTCCCCATCTTTTTATTATTTGCTTGAACGCACATAAAAGAGGGTACAGGTAAGGGATTATCTGTACTTTTTTAGGCACCTATCCTAAAAAGGGATAGGTGTCTTTTTATTGCTAAAAAGCTTAGTGTAATAAAAATTAGGAGGAATTTTAATGATTAATCGACCACAAAGAAAAATTTTAACAAAGGAATCGCTCGATAGTGGATAGTGAAATTTAAAAAGAGAGAAGGGACTAATACATTATGTTTAGTGTGTTGTTTAAACTGAAGTGGTTTTTTAAAGAGTACAGAAAGCAGTACACGGTTGCTGTTGTACTATTAATTTTAGCAAGTGTTATAGAAGTAATTCCGCCATGGCTCCTCGGTGAGGCAATCGATGATATGACGGGTGGCAACTTTACTGGCGAGTTGCTATGGTTTTATGTAGGAACAATTTTACTGGCGTTAGTTGTGAGTTATGCGATGAATTTTGTTTGGCAGTATCGATTATTTGGGGGAGCAATTACGCTGGAGCGAATTTTACGTAAGCGCCTCATGTATCAGTTTTTAAAAATGACGCCGACGTTTTATGAGAAAAACCGTACGGGAGACTTAATGGCGCGTGCAACGAATGATTTAAATGCTGTGTCATTAACAGCTGGTTTCGGTATTATGACGCTCGTTGATTCGACTGCTTATATGGCGGCCATTATTTGTGCAATGGGCTTCTTCATTTCGTGGAAGCTAACGTTTTTTGCGATGTTGCCGATTCCGTTTATGGCGATTTTAATTCAATATTTAGGGAAAATCGTACACGAGCGTTATATGATTGCGCAAGAATCATTCGGTGAGCTAAATGATAACGTTCTTGAATCAGTGGCAGGTGTACGTGTTATTCGCGCTTACGTACAAGAAACGAAGGATGAAAATCGTTTTGCGGAAATGAGTGAGGATGTTTATGAAAAAAATATGCGGGTAGCTTTTATTAACGGTTTATTTATGCCGATTACAAAAGCGGGTACGGCTATTTGTTATGTTGTTGCATTAGGATACGGTGCAGTACTTGTATCAAGAGGTGAATTAACGGTAGGACAGCTTGTATCATTTAACGTTTATTTAGGATTAGCAGTTTGGCCAATGTTTGCAATTGGTGAGCTAATTAACGTAATGCAGCAAGGTAGTGCATCACTTGATCGTGTGCAGGAAACATTGGAATATGAGGCAGACGTACAAAATCCAATGTCTCCACAAAAAGTTGACCTACCACATGCAATTGGTTTTAATGACTTTACATTCCAATACCCAATGTCGCAAGTGAAAAACTTACAGCAAATTTCACTTCATTTAAAGAAAGGGCAAACGTTAGGGATTGTAGGGAAAACAGGAGCTGGGAAAACGACATTTATTCGTCAGCTATTAATGGAGTACCCGTTAGGTAATGGTCAAATTGTCATTGGAGATGTAGATTTATCAAAATTAACGAAAGAGCAAGTACTCGATTGGATTGGCTATGTACCGCAAGATCATGTGCTGTTTTCTCGAACGATTCGTGAAAACATTCTATTTGGTAAAGAGGATGCGACAGAGGAAGATATAAGAGAAGCTATCCGTTTAGCTTATTTTGAGAAAGATTTAGCGCATTTACCGATGGGATTAGAAACGCTCGTTGGTGAAAAAGGGGTATCGCTATCAGGTGGTCAAAAACAGCGTGTATCGATTGCCCGTGCACTAATTAAAAATCCTGAAGTGTTAATTTTAGATGATTCACTGTCAGCAGTTGATGCAAAAACAGAGTCGAAAATTATTGAAAATATCCAAAATGAACGCGCTGGAAAAACAACAATTATTTCAACGCATCGTTTATCAGGAATTCAGCATGCAGATGAAATTATCGTGTTAGACGAAGGAAAAATTGTTGAGCGCGGCACGCATGACGAGTTGCTTGCTTTAGGTGGCTGGTATAAAGAGCAATATGACCGCCAGCAGCTAGAGGAGGTGAGCGAATGAGTACATCAAAAAGACTGTACCGTTACGCTTTACAATTTAAAAAACCAATTTTCATTGGTTTGTTTTTATTAACGATAGCGGTATTTACGGATATAGCCGGACCGTTTATTGCAGCACATATTATTGATAACTATATGGAGCCGGGGAATTTACAAGCAGAGCCGATTGCTTGGCTACTTGCATTGTTCTTTGGGTTATCGCTATTAACTGCGATTTTCCGTTACTTTATGTATTTAAAATTACAAGAAGGATCTAACCGAATTATCCAGCAAATGCGAAAAGATGTGTTTGGGCATATTCAAAAGTTGCCGATTCATTACTTTGATAATTTACCAGCTGGGAAAGTTGTTGCCCGTGTAACGAATGATACAGAAGCCGTTCGAAATTTATATGTAACAGTGCTTTCACAATTTGCAACGAGTATTATTTCGATTGCCGGTGTGTATGTTGCTTTATTTATTTTAAATTGGAAGATGGCTTCGGTAGCTTTATTATTAATCCCAATTGTTTATATTTGGATGATTTTATATCGTAAATATGCATCGCAATACAATCATGTAATTCGTACAAAAATTGCTGACATTAATGCGATGATTAATGAATCAATTAATGGGATGACGATTATTCAGGCGTTCCGTCGAGAAGACCAAATGAAAAAAGAATTTGCTGACATGAATGATGAGCATTACGAGTATAATCGGAAGTTACTTTTACTAGATTCAGCTACATCTCATAATTTGGTCAATGTTTTCCGTTTAATTATGTTTGCGATTTTTATTTATTATTTTGGAACACAATCGATGACAGTTACAGATGCGGTGACGGCAGGGACACTATATGCATTTGTTGATTATATTACGCGATTATTTAACCCGATTGTGAACATTGTCAATCAGTTTTCACAGCTAGAACGTTCATTAGTGGCAGGCTCTCGTGTGTTCGAGTTGCTTGATCAACCTGGGGAACCAGTAAAAGAGGAACGAGTAAAGCGCTATGATGGGAATGTTACGTTTCATAATGTTTCATTTGCCTATAAGGAAGATGATTATGTGCTGAAAAACTTAAACTTCGAGGCGAAAAAGGGCGAGACCGTGGCGCTTGTCGGTCACACAGGTTCGGGAAAAAGCTCAATTATGAATTTACTATTCCGTTTTTATGATCCTCAAAAAGGGCGTATTATGATTGATGGTCAAGATATTGCATCATTGCCACGTCAAGCCGTTCGTGAGCATATGGGGATTGTTTTACAGGACCCGTACTTATTTACAGGAACAATCGCTTCAAACGTCAGCCTAAATGACGAGCGTATTTCAAGGGAAACGGTTGAAGAGGCGTTAAAGGCTGTAGGTGGTGAGCGAGTGCTAAAAAACTTAGAAAAAGGTATCGATGAGCCTGTTATCGAAAAAGGGAGCACGTTATCATCTGGGCAACGTCAGCTTATTTCGTTTGCCCGTGCATTAGCATTTGACCCAGCGATCTTAATTCTCGATGAAGCAACATCAAATATTGACTCTGAAACAGAAGAAATCATTCAGCATGCAATGGATGTTTTAAAAGAAGGACGTACAACGTTTATTATTGCACACCGATTATCAACAATTAAAAATGCAGATAAAATTTTAGTACTAGACCGCGGAGAAATCGTGGAGCAAGGCACACACGATGAGCTAATTGCATTAGGTGGACGATATGAAATGATGTACCGACTACAAGCAAATTCACTGCACGCTTAACATTTATAAAGTTGCTAAAGGCAGGTGGAGAAGAGTATATACTTTTCTTCACCTGTTTTTAGTTTTGCGTTGCTTTTTTCGGAAGTAGTTGCTTATTTATTACGAAAAACTTATATTTAGTGTACCGAAATAAAAACGAAAGTGACGTGCGCGAATTGACTAAATGGCTTGGAAATTGGTTAATAAATTTAAAATCGTTTAATCGTAATATTCGGTTGTTTATTGTAGCAAATGTCCTCATTCAAATCGGAATGGGTGTTTTTAGTGTCATGTACAATTTATATATTCGTGAGCTTGGCTTGTCGGAAGCCGTGAATGGTAGCGTAATTTCCGTTATGTCTCTTGCTACAGCAATTATGCTTGTTCCTGCGGGGATATTAAGTGATAAATTTGGACGGAAATGGATACTTATTACCGGAACTTCACTAACAGCGGTTATGCTTCTCGGACGAAGCTTAGTCACTGCTGAGCAGCCAATGCTTGTATTAGGATTTGCAACAGGTATCGTCTGGGCATTAACGCAAGTATCGGGTGTGCCGTTTTTAGCTGAAAACTCCAAATCTAGCGAGCGTATGCAACTGTTTAGTATTCACTTTGCACTGGTGACAGTTGCGAACGTTGTCGGCAGTTTACTTGGTGGTGTTATTGCAGACGTTGCTCTTGCTTTAGGTGCTGAAGGTGTGACAAGTATTCAAATTTCCCTAATAGTAGGGGTAGCTATTTTTATAGCAGGATTATTACCGTTGTTTTCTTTAAAGCCAACAGCAAAGCTTGAAGAAATAGAAGAAAGATTTGAGGAAATGACAGAAGAGGTGCAGACAGAAGCGAATTTTAGAGCAAATTTTAAAATGATTGTGCTGTTTGGATTTGCAAACCTTTTAATCGGTACGGGATCAGGGCTTGTTATTCCGTATTTAAACTTATATTTTGCGAACCGTTTTGATGCATCAAACTCATATGTCGGGCTAATTTTAGCGTTAGGCTCTGCAATGACAGCAGTAGCGATGTTAATCGGACCGCGGCTTGTGAACCGAGTAGGAAAAGTACGGGCGCTTGTCATTTTTCAAATCGCATCGATTCCATTTTTATTTTTAACAGCTTTTACAAGTTCATTGCTATTTGCATCAATTGGTTTTTTATTGCGACAGGCGCTAATGAATGCGGGCAATCCTATTCAAAGTGCTATCGCGATGGATGTCGTGCACGATAAATATAAAGGTCTGGCCAACTCCGTCAATCAAATGGTGTTTAATTTAGGATGGGCGGCAATGGGGATGCCCGCTGCATGGCTTGTTACGACATTTGGGTCATATTGGGGCTATGCATATGCATTTACTATTACAGGGTGTTTATATTTAATTGCTTCCACTTACTTTTATATCGTCTTCGGGCGACGCTATACAAAAACAAAAAAACTTCGCCCGTGAGCGAAGTTTTTTGTTTAATAAAAGATTAATAGTAGCGTACCAACAATAAAGCAGTAGTACGTAAAGTAAATAAGTTTTCCGTGTTTCATAATGCCCATAAACCATTTCATAGCAAAGTAAGTCATAAATAGTGTTGCGATAAATGTTACCGTATAAGGTAAAGCAAGCTCAGCTTTATTTGGCTCATTAAGAAAATCGGATAAGCCAAGTACGACACCACCAAGACTAACGGGTATATAAAGCATAAATGAAAAACGAAGAGCTGTATCTTGTTTCATACCAACCGCAATAGATGAAATAATTGTTGCACCAGAGCGGCTAATCCCCGGTGTTAAGGCAACTGCCTGTCCAAGACCAACTAGAAAAGCATCTTTTGCGGTAATATCACCATCGCCTTTTTTACCGCGCATATTGCGAATCGCCCATAACGCAGTACCTGTGACAAATAGCATAAGTGCAATGGTCGTCATGCTCACGTTTTCCGCAATAACATCACTTAATAGGACACCAAGCACACCAGCTGGAATCGACCCGATAATAATGTAAATGACAAAACGGAAATCCGCTACATATTTTTTATCTTTTGTGTGGATGTAGTTAATTGAATTGACCGCTAAGCGGACAATATCTTTTCGGTAAATAAATAAAACAGCAAGTAGTGATGCTGTATTTGTTAAAATTGCAAATGTAAATCCTTGCTCACCAAGACCTAAAATTTCAGAAGCAATCATTACATGACCGCTTGAAGATACAGGGATTGGCTCAGTGAAGCCTTGTACAAGACCGATAATCAAATGCTTAATGAGTAAAATAAAATCTTCCATTACGAACTCCTTTTTGCTGGATTGGTTATTAGAAATAGTGGTTTTTTAATAGAACCGAACTATTTACACACATAAAAAAGCGAGCAGGTTTGCCCGCTTTTTCTATGAAAATAATAGCATGTTTGTTTGAATAAGTGAAAACATGAACAGATAACGTCATTAACTAGCTACTGTTTCAGGAATTCCTTTTTTCACTTCTAAATAATGAATTTGATGCCCTTCTTTTTCTTTAATTGCAAATTGATAGCCTTCATAATAAATAGAATTTGCCATATCTAAATCCATATCATTTGTAAAGTACCAACCACCAATTGTATCAACATCAGGGTGTTCTAATTCAATGTTTAATAGTTTTGCTACATCATCAAGTAGCACTTTAGAATAAATTATATAATGATCTTCGCCTATTCTACGAATCTCAGGAATTTCATCGTCATCAAACTCGTCACGAATTTCGCCAACAAGCTCTTCTAAAATATCTTCAACTGTTACCATACCACTAGTACCGCCATATTCATCTAGCAAAATAGCAATATGGGTACGCTCTTTTTGCATTTTTTGCAGTAAATCATGAATTGGTGTTGTTTCAATTGTACAAATTACAGGATTAATAAAATCTTGTAAAGAGAATGTTTCAGGTTGGATACGATTTTTCATACCTAATGTTAAGAAATCTTTAATATTTAGGAAACCTAATATATTGTCACGATCTCCTTCATAAATAGGATAACGTGTATAACGTTCTTCAGAAATTTGTGTTAATACTTCTTCAAACGTTGTATTTACTTCAAAGCCAACGATATCTGTACGTGGCACCATAATTTCGCGCGCAATTTTATCATCAAATTCAAATACATTATTCACATATTTTAACTCATTTACATTAATCTCACCTGATTTATAACTTTCAGAAAGCAGTATACGAAGCTCTTCTTCCGTGTGTGAAAGTTCATGCTCAGAAGCTGGTTTCATACCGAATATCCCAACTAATAAACGAGCAGAACCGTTTAATAACCAGATGAACGGATATAAAATTTTATAGAAAAACATAATTGGTTTAGAAAACATTAATGTAACCGCTTCCGCTTTTTGAATAGCGATTGTTTTTGGTGCTAATTCACCAACAACTACGTGGAAGAATGTAGCTAAAATAAACGCACCACCAATTGTAAACCAGTGTACATAGTCTGTTGAAATACCAATGCCTTTGAATAGCGGATGGAGAATGAATTCGAATGTCGATTCACCGACCATACCGATACCAAGAGCTGTTACGGTAATACCTAATTGACAAGCAGATAAATACTCATCTAAATGACCTGTTACATGTTTGGCAGACAAGGCACTTTTACGCCCTTCTGCTACTAGTTGATCGATGCGTGATTGGCGTACTTTAACAATAGCAAACTCTGTCGCTACGAAAAACGCGGTTAATGCTAATAATATAATAAAAATCATTAAGTTAATTGCGGTGGACAATTAGTCGTTCTACTCACGAAGTAGAACGTTCACCTCCCTAGTTATTTAAAATTAATATGAGTGATTGCATTAACGCAACACTTTCTGGTGATACTTTTTTCTTTAATTTTTGTCGTTCCTTTTCATCCATTTGCTCCATTAGCTTTGCTACATCGTGCTCAAGTTTGCGCATTTGTAAGCGGATATCTTGAATATCCACTTCCTCCTCAATTGGTGTATCAACTTGAAGAAGTGAGCGGATGTCTTCAAGAGACTTACCACATTTCTTTTGCTCTTCAATCCAATGAATACGTTCAGTCATTGTACGGTCGTAATACCGATAATTTGACGCAGAACGTTCAACTTGTAATAAACCAAGATTTGTATAATAATCAATTGTGCGCTTAGTAACACCTGTTTGTGCAGCTAATTCACCAATTTTTAGTTTCTCGTTCCCATCGTATCACCTCAAACCGTCACGTTTTACTTTCAGTATAATGTGATAAAAAGATTTTGTCGAATAAATTCCTTTAAAATATGGGCTATAGTTTATGCTAATTAATCATAGACATGGAAAAGCATTAGCTCGTGAATCATTTTTTCTACGTCAGCTAACTGTTCTTGTAGTGGTGCATCGCCGATAAAGGTAATTGTCCCATCTTTTTTATACTCTGCCTGATAGCGTTTTTGTTTATAAAAAAATGTTAACGCCCACCCTGGAAGTTGCGTATTTTCGTATAAAGGTTTAAAACTAAAATGTTGAATCATGAATCTTCCCTCCCTAGTTAATCGTACTTGATAATGTATGTACTGTGCAATGACCAAAACCCTATAATTCCCATGTTGATGATATAATAATTAAATTAAAAAAGAAATGAGAGGGTATAATGGATAATCTATTTGTTTTAATACTATTTTTAGCAGGTATCGGTGCTATTGTTGGTGCAGCCACAAACTACATGGCCATTAAAATGTTATTTCGTCCGTATAAGCCAATCTATTTTAAGAGATGGCGCCTACCACTTACGCCAGGGTTGATTCCGAAACGTCGTGAGGACCTTGCTGTGCAGTTAGGGAAAACAGTATCGGATTATTTATTAACGCCAGATACGATTAAGAGGAAGTTTTTATCTGAAGAAGTACGTAAAAACGTATTACAATTCGCACAAACAAAAGTAGAGCAAGAAATCTTTTTAAATGATAAGACATTAAAGGACTGGATTGAGTTAGCGGGGTTTGGGCATTTACCGCAAACCATTGAAGGGAAAATAGATGTAATACTGTTCAATCAGTTTGAAAGTATGAAGCATACGCTATCAACGAAGAAAATACGTGAGCTATTACCTGAGGACTTGGCAGGAGTATTAGATAAAAAAATACCTGAAGCAGTTGAACAAATATTGAAAAAAGGCGAAGATTATTTTTTATCGCCAGAAGGTTCTGCAACGATCAAAGATATGTTAGATGACTTTTTATCGTCAAAAGGCTCAATTGGTGGTATGATTCAAATGTTCGTTGGCGATTCAACGTCACTTGTTGGAAAGGTGCAACGAGAGCTTGTGAAGTTTTTACAGGCACCAAGTACAAGCGCTTTACTAACACGAATTTTCGCAGCAGAATGGGAAAAAATTAAAGATCGTCCTGCAATGGATTTCATGCAAGATGTAAACTTTGATACAATTGTGACAGATATTCAGAACTATGCGAAACGTGAGCTAGCAATTGATGAGCGTTTAAATAAAACGATTCATGATTATTGGCCACAAGGGAATGACTGGGCGAAAAATGATATGCTTCCGAAAATACTGGACAAAGTGTTTAAAGAAGCGGAAGGCAAAATTGAAGACGTATTAAAACGCCTAAATTTAGCGGAAGTCGTTCGTGAACAAGTCGATTCATTCCCAATTGCAAAATTAGAAGAACTAGTACTCGGTATTATTAGTCGCGAGCTTCGTCTCATTACATGGCTCGGTGGTATTATCGGTGGTTTAGTTGGACTTGTGCAAGCCGTTATCGTATTTTTAACGAACTAAAATAAGAGAGAGTAGGCATATAATATGACAATTTTTAATGAAATCGCAAAGCTAGAAGCAATTTTCCGCGAAACAAAAGAATTCAAAGTTTTACAAGAAACAGTGGAAGAAGTAAAGAAAGATGAAGAAGCACGTACATTATTTACAAATTTCCGCAATATTCAACAGAAGTTACAGCAAAAACAAATGGCTGGTGAAGAGCTTCTAGAAGATGAATATGTCTACTTACAAAAAACAGCACAACTTGCACAACAAAACGTGAAGATTTTAGCAATGCTTGAAGCAGAAATGGCAATGAGTACAGTGATTGAGGAAGTTAATCGAATGTTAGTAGAGCCAATCCAATCACTTTATGAAGGTATTTAACAATTATAATGGATCACACAACGCGTGTGGTCCTTTTTTATTTAATGGAAAAACTTTGATTGTACATATTTTGGATATACGCTCGCATATTGTTTCAAACAGTGCTTGAACTTGCTCGTTTTGCTAATGAGTTTAGCAATTGTTTGTTCATCTGAGTATAGAAGGTCATAGCCGAAGTTTTTCTTGAAAAAATTACGGGCATTGTCATACTTGTCGTTTAATGAAATCGCGCCGTATAAATCGTTCTTGTCGATTAAATAAATTAAGTCACAAACGGTCCGATCTCGGTTGTTAGAAATCGAAATGGAAACATATAAAGTACGTTCATCACATCGATTCATGTTAAATTCAAAAAACTTGATATCCGTGTCTTTTAAAATTGCTGCAAATGGAACTGTTCTAAATGCTAAAGCTTTTACCATAATAAAACCTCCCTGTTTTTTGAATATTTAATAAAATGATAATACAAATAGGATAGAAAGTATAATAGAGAATACTTATCATATAAATCTAATTTCGCGATAATGATCGAATCTTCCTCTAAGTATTTATGTAATTAATAATATATACCTAGAATATTAAAATTAGGTTAAGATTTTGTAAAAAAATCCATTTTTCTAATGAAGCATTGTTAATTTTGATTCGCGCTGTTTTTTGATACAATAGTAAAGATATTTTGGACGCGAAAGTATTATTGAAATAGATGAATTTAATGAAAGTAGAGAAGGAAAATGAAAACGATACACATTAATGAACAATTTAAAGAAGACTGGAATCGTGTATTAAATCATATTGCGAATTTGTTTTATGAGGATTCGGTCATTCAGTTTACAAAAGATGGTGCAAATATGTCGATTTCGTTTGAGCATGGAATTGCCGACGATTACACAATTTCAACTGCAGCTAAACTAATAGTGGACGGGCAACAATTTACAAGCAGCTATTCAATTGGCTATGCAACGGAAGGGACAGAAAAAGAGCAAAGCATTCGCATGAAGCGTGCGTTATCCCATGTTATGCTAGATGTACTAGAGCAATATACAGGGATGACGCAACAATGGGGTATTTTAACGGGTGTACGTCCGACAAAGCTTTATCATAAGTTTCGTAAAGAGGGCTTATCCGATAAACAAATTTTTGAAAAGTTAAAGACGGATTTCCGCTTATCCGATTTAAAAATAAATTTATTAAAGGAAATTGTGGCACGTCAGCTTCATGTTATTCCAGATTTAGATGAACTAGGAAGAGAAATTTCCATTTATATCGGTGTACCATTTTGTCCGACGATGTGCGCGTATTGTACATTCCCAGCCTATGCGATTCAGTCGAACCGAAAAGCAGGGCGCGTAGAAAAATTTATCGACGGTCTTCATATTGAATTGCGAGAACTAGGTAAATGGCTAACGGAAAAAAATATGCGAATTACGTCTATTTATTGGGGCGGAGGAACACCGACATCGATTGAAGCACATGAAATGGATGCGCTGTACGCAACGATGTTTGAATCATTCCCAAATACAGAGTCAATCCGAGAAATTACAGTTGAAGCGGGACGCCCTGATACAATTACACCTGAAAAGATTGAAGTGCTGAAAAAATGGGGCATCGATCGCATTTCAGTAAACCCACAAAGCTACACGCAGGAAACATTAAAAGCGATTGGTCGCCATCATACGGTAGAAGAAACGATTGAGAAATTCTGGTTATCACGCAATATGGGCATGAACAATATTAATATGGACTTAATTATTGGGCTACCAAACGAAGGTATCGAGGAGTTCCAACATTCTTTAGATGAATCAGCAAAAATGCAACCAGAAAGCTTAACAGTGCATACATTAAGCTTTAAACGTGCCTCTGAAATGACACGCAATAAAGATAAATATAAAGTGGCAGATCGCGATACCGTTTCGCAAATGATGCAAATGGCAAGTGATTGGACAAAAGAAAATGGTTACGTACCGTACTATTTATACCGTCAAAAAAATATTTTAGGTAACTTAGAAAACGTCGGCTACTGTAAACCGGGAGAAGAGTCGATTTACAATATCGTTATTATGGAAGAAGTACAAACGATTTTAGGTATTGGATGCGGGGCTTCGTCGAAGTTTGTCCATCCGGAAACGGGGAAAATCACCCAATTCCACAACCCGAAAGACCCAGCAGCGTATATAATGACGTTTGAAGAGGCAATAAAAAAGAAAATCGATATTTTAAACGAGCTATATCGGTAAACACTAAAAAGGGGAATAGCGTGAAGCTATCTCCTTCTTTTTATACAATGAGCAAATTTAAAAACATTTATTTCTACAGTTGAATATCGGTCAAGTTGGTAGCCTTCGCGCTTTGCCACAGCCTTCACAGGAGCTAAAACAGGCACGGCCTGTTTGGATCTCCTGTTTCGGCTCCTGTGGCTGTGCCGCGCTACGGCAAAGGTGAAACCTGCTTGATATTCTAAATAAGAATTTCTTTTAACATAATTGATTTGCAAAATAAACAGATTTCATGATTGACTACAAGAAATAACTCATAAATGTACAGAAGGCAATTCTCCTTTAGTCGTTCGCGCATTTGCGATGGGCGCAGAACGAACCGTGGAGACAACACAGTTGGCTCCGGCTCGTTTGGCGGCTAGCGCGAACGACAAATGGCAATCAAAATTGCAGAATCTTTATTTTTGATTTTGTACTACATGGTATTTTTAGAATTGAATTTTACTCATGTCGAGAAATAAAATAAAAAGGACTTTATAAGATGAAAAAATTATTATTAATTTTTATGGTGCTGTTGTTAGTTGGCTGTACGGAAGTAACGCAGACAAAACAAACGCAAACTATCACATCGCCGTCTGGTAGTGAGATGCGGGTTCACTTTATTAATGTAGGGCAAGGGGATTCTATTTTGATTCAGTCGCCCAATGGTAAAGCAATGCTCATTGATGGTGGGATAAAAGGTGAAGGAGATAATGTTGTTGCGTATATTCGCGAGCAAGGTGTTAGCAAGCTAGACTATGTTGTAGCAACACATCCTGATGCGGATCATATAGGCGGGCTAATTTCTGTATTAAACTCTATTTCTATTGAAAACTTTATTGATTCGGGAAAAGTACATACGTCTCAAACGTATGAGCAAATGATTACACTAATTGGTGACAAAAATATTTCGTATATTGTACCGACAACTGGACAACAAATAGCATTAGACGATGAGCTTAATATTACGGTATTGAGCGCGGACGAAAGTGCTTCAGATAATAATGAAGCGTCTATCGTATTAAAGGCAAGTTATGGCGATATTTCTTTCTTATTAACAGGCGATGCAGGTATAGAAATGGAAGAGCAAATGATGGCTACGCAAAATGTGCAGGCAACGATTTTAAAAGCTGGTCATCATGGTTCAAATACGAGCAGCTCACCAACGTTTATTGAGGCAGTACAACCTGAAGCAACAATTTTAAGCTACGGTCAAGATAATAAGTACGGCCATCCGCATTTTGAAGTCATCGAGAGCCTAAGAGCAGTCGGTAGTAAAATTTACGGTACGGCTGAAGCAGGTCATATTGTCGTAACGACAGATGGAAAAAGCTATTCAGTAAATGCAGCAGAATGGACAGGAGTCGGCACGACAAGTTCGATTCCTTCTAAGCCAAGTAGCAAAGTGGAAATCGTTAGCAAAGATTTAAACGCGGAGCTTGTGAAAGTGAAAAATAATAGTAATGAAGCCGTTAATTTAAATGGTTGGCAATTAATTTCGGTTGAGGGCAATCAAGTATTTCATTTTCCAAACATAACATTGCAACAAGGTGAAACAATCACGGTTTCGAGTGGACCTGATGCAAAAGAATCGAGTACGATATTAAAGTGGACAAACAAGCAAATTTGGTTAAATACAGGCGATGCGGCAAAGCTAATAAATACGAAAGGGGAAGTTGTCAGTGAGCTCGAATAAATATACACTTGATCGATTTGAAGGAGAATATGCCGTTTTTTTAAAGCGACCAGATGAGACAGAGCAACTAATTATTCATCGTAACGATATTCAAGTAGCGGTTAAACAAGGTGATATCGTGCAAATTAGTGATGACGGAGAAAGCTATAAAATAGAAGTGTTAGAAGCTGAAACGAAGGCAGCGCAAGACCGCATAAACGATTTACTAGCAAGACTACGAAAAAACAAATAATAGCGTAAAAGCTTGTGAATGAAGGTACAATATCTTCATTCGCAAGCTTTTTCTTTGGTGAAGGTTTAAAGCTGTAACTTATTATAGAAATGTCAAAAATGATCGGAATTTTAAGACTTTAATATGATAAAATAGAGAACGTATATATCTTGATTTAGGAGCGAAATAAATGACAATTAAAACAATCATTTTTGACCTAGATGATACATTATTATGGGATCAAAAATCAGTTAAAACAGCGTTCGAAAAAACTTGCGAATATGCAGCAACGAAATATGAAATAGCACCAGCAACACTAGAGGAAGCAGTACGCGCGGCAGCCCGTAAACTATATGAAGGCTATGAGACATACGATTACACAGTGTTAATCGGTATCAATCCATTTGAAGGACTTTGGGGAACGTTTGATGATCCGACAGATTCTTTCCAAAAGATGAAAGAGATTGTACCGGGTTATCGTGCAAATGCATGGACAAATGGCTTAAAAGCGTTAGGTATTGACGATGTGGAGTTCGGTAAAGAATTAGGAGAGCGCTTTGTAGAAGAGCGCAAAAAGGCACCGTTTTTATACGAAGATACATTTGCTGTATTAGACGAGCTAAAAGGTAAGTACCAATTAGTGTTATTAACAAATGGTGCGCCTAGTCTGCAAAATTTAAAGTTAGAAATTACACCTGAAATTGCCCCTTATTTTGACCATATTATTATTTCTGGTGATTTTGGTAAAGGAAAGCCAGATGCATCGATTTTCGAGTATGTGATGGAAAAAGCAGGCGTGACAGCAGAGGACGGCATTATGGTTGGAGACAATTTAATGACGGATATTTTAGGCTCATCACGTGTCGGTATGCGCAATGTATGGATTAACCGCGAAAACAAACCGCAAAATCCAGATGTAATACCTACATATGAAGTAACATCATTAACTGAGTTTTTAGAGCTTGTACAAAAGCTTTAAAATATATGAAGCAAACAATATTCCATTGAAAAAGCATTTACGCCCTGGAGCGTAAATGCTTTTTCTTTTAGTGGATAAGAAAGTATAAGTTTTCAAGGAAATCCACATAAGAAAAGACATCATTTCGCGCTATTTGGCGCGAAATGTGTTTTTCTAAAAGCTGAAAAATTCAATACTTTGTCATTAAAGTTAATTGAAATAAGGGAATTATCAGATTATTTATGGTATATTTAAAATATTAAAAAATATTGAAAGGGTTTTGCGTATGGTAATTTGTACATGTGAAAATTGTGGTCGCACAAATCTAGAAATAGAGACGTTAAGAATGGATGGCCACGTGGCAGAAGTGTGTTTAATGTGTGCATATGTATTGGCGCAAAACAAAGAACGTTTCTTGCAGCTAGTGCGTTCTAAAAATATTTCTAATTCAAATGAAGAGATGAAACAACAACATAAATTACTATCAAGTTTAATTGCAGTCGGCATAGTTGGAATTTTTGCAATAGTGGGCATCGGTATTGTAGAAAATCTAAATACTTTTCCAGGTACTACTGCAACAATCGAACAAAACACGGAGTATTTATCTTTTGCGATATTAAATCAATTTAAATAATATAAGGCGCTCACATTAGTGGGCGTTTTTATATTGATCCATTATTTTAATGTCCCAACATACATAACAATCAACCTCAAAATTAGCCTCCATATGGCAAGAAAATCGTCCAATTTAGTTGTATTTTAGCTAAAAAACAGCTGTTTTTACTGAAAAACGACCGTTTTCATTCAGAAAAAAATTGTTGACAAACTAATTACGTAATAAAAAAGATAGAATTTTACTAAAGGATTCGTTCGTCTGGAGAGCGAAAATCTTTATAAATGGACATATTTTTTAATGGAAAATGAAGTTTTTTGAAAAAGTGAAGCATGATTGAAATTAGTATTATTAATTTATGATTGTCAAAAAAATGCTTATAACAATTTTTCTTGATAAAAAAATTGCAAGCACTTGAAAATTTTTAACAAAAAAATTTCGCTCACACTTTTTAATCGTTAAATCATCGAATTGGTAGGATTCGTATACAACATATTCAAAATTAAGTGCCAATTAAGAGAATAGTCCTAATGAATGACATTTATTTAAAATTAAGTCGTATATCGATTCTGCTAATTGGCCTTTTTCGAGTAAAAAAATTCGACTTCAAAAATTCGGGGTAAAAAAATTTCACGCTTGCTGTATCATTCTCCACGCAAATGCAAGCGTATTGCATTCTTTATAACACGATAAGAAACAATAAAAACTGCTCCCGATAAAAATTCGAGAGCAGTTTGTTTAATCTATTAAAGTGTAATTGCTTTTACTTCGTCGATGTTTTCAAGAGTAGCTACTACTGCTAAATCTTGCTCTGTTACAACGTTGTCAACGCCTAACATCATAACAGCAGAACCGCCAACCTCGTCGCGACCAACTTGCATCGTTGCAATGTTGATTTGGCTTTCAGCTAATTTTGTAGCTACGCGGCCAATTGAACCTGGTTTATCTTGGTTTTTAATGTATAAATAGTTGCCTTCTGGTTTTACGTCTACTACGAAGCCTTCTACTTTTACGATACGAGCGCCAAGACCGTTTAGTAACGTACCTGCTACAGAATGTGTTTCTTTTTCTGTTTTCACTTCTACTGTTACTAAGTTAGTGAAACCTTTAGCAGTTGTCGTTTTATGTTCGTTAATTTTAATACCAACACGCTCAGCTAAGTAACGAGCGTTTACGTCATTTACGTGTGTGCCGTGGTTTGTAGATAGTAAACCTTTAATAGCATTTGCAGTTAATGGACGTACGTCATAGTTTGCAACTTCACCAGCATAAGAGATGTTTAACTCTTTTACAGTACCTTCAGAAACTTGGATTAAGAATGTACCAAGTTTTTCAGCTAATGCGAAGAATGGTTCTACTTCAGCAAGCTTTTCTTTTGGAATAGAAGGCATGTTTACAGGGTTTGTTACCGTACCTGTTTTAAAGAATTTGATAATATCGTTTGATACGTCAACTGCTACAGACTCTTGTGCTTCTACAGTAGATGCACCTAAGTGAGGAGTTGCGATTACTTGTGGTAAAGTAAGTAACTTGTGATCAGTTGCTGGCTCTTCAACGAATACGTCAAGTGCAGCACCTGCTACTTTACCTGCTACGATTGCATCATATAAATCGTCTTCGTTAATGATACCACCACGTGCACAGTTAATAATGCGAACGCCGTCTTTCATCATTGCGAATTTTTCTTTGTTAATTAAGTTACGTGTTTCTGGTAAAAGTGGTGTGTGTACTGTAATGAAATCAGCTACTTGACAAATTTCCTCTACAGTTGCTTTTGTTACACCAAGTTCTTGTGCACGTTCTTCAGATAGGAATGGGTCGTATGCCATTACGTTCATGCGAGAACCTTTTGCACGGTAAGCTACTTCTACGCCGATACGACCGAAGCCAACTACACCTAAAGTTTTATTTTTAAGTTCCACACCTACGTAAGATTTGCGGTCCCATTTACCGTTTTTCAGTGTGTTGAATGCTTGTGGAATGTGACGAGCTAAAGACGTCATCATTGCGATTGTATGCTCAGCAGCTGAGTTCGTGTTACCGTCTGGCGCGTTAACAACGATAATACCGTGTTCAGTTGCAGCAGTAAGATCAATGTTATCAACACCTACACCAGCACGTCCGATTAATTTTAAGTTTTTAGCAGCTTCAATAATGTCACGTGTAACAGTTGTTTGAGAACGTACTAATAACACGTCAACGTCAGCGATTTTTGCCTTTAATTCCTCTGGTGCTAAACCAGTGTCGATGATGATATTTAAATCTAAATCAGTCGCTTGACGAAGTGGTTGGATACCATCTTCACTAAGTGGATCTGCGATAAATACGTTAATTGTTTTTGTTGCTTTTTCAATTGTTTCTGTTGCCATTTGAATATTTCGCTCCTCTTTAAAAAGTTAAAATAAAAAGCCTTCCGCCCCTTACATCGATGTGTAAGGGGCGAAAGGCTGTTAATGAACAAACTTACGCGGTGCCACCCTTTTTCGTTGTAGGAACATTCTGAAATTCACGTCTACAACCTCTTTAACTGCGTAACGTGCAGAGAACGGATAGACATACTATATTTCAGTCTATCTATTCGGGAGTTGAACTCGATTCGAACCTTACACTGATTTGCACCAACCACCAGCTCTCTTAAGAAAGAAATGCGATGAGCATGTCTCCGTCACTATATTTTTGCGTGATTAAATTTGTTTACATCATAATCCTGATTGTTCACTTCTGTCAACAATTTTTCTGAAAAAATTAAAAATATTGATTATATAACGTTAAAATGGTAAAAAAACACGAATAAAAAAAGTTGCAAATGATATATTGTTCGTATTTTGGTGTTTTTTGTGAAAGCGTTATCGAACTAGATAAATATTGATACCGCTGAATTTGTTAGAAATTTTAAAATAGTTCTTTTAGTCATATTAAATTAGTAAAACGAACATTTCCTGTTTGACACAGTTTTGACAAGAATAGCAGGGGAAATATATGAGGAGCACGAATGTTACATTAAT
>JBJEFO010000101.1:0-21710 GCA_051874135.1 Lysinibacillus sp. | reverse complement strand
GCTTTCGTCGCAAAGGAAACCTTGGCTGTGGCAAAGCGCGAAGGCTACATACTTGGCTATTATTCGACTATAGAAGTTATTGTTTTAAAATTTGTGCATTATAAGTATTTAGAGAAAACAAAAAAGAAGACCGTTATTAGTCTTCTTCAATCGACACTGCTCTTGAATAAAGAATGTCGTCGTCTAATGTGACATTCCAAATAGCTCTTTTGTAATCTCGACGTGCTACGAGCATATGCTCAATATTTTCTCGCTCTTGTTCCGTCAACAAAAGCGTAATTGGCTTTTCTATTTTAATTGTCGCATTTGGAATAAGATATTTCCCTGTTTCCACAAGTGTATAGTTTTTGTAAAGTTGATCGACCGTATCGGCCATTAATGTGTGCATTTCCCAATCATTTGATTCATTAATTGTAACAACAACGAATGCCTTTTCATCACGTTCAAAATACGTTGCTAATGTACGGCCTGCTACTTTTGTATAACCTGTCTTCCCTGCAATCGCACCAACATTATCAGCTAATAACTTATGCTTGTTATGCCAAATCGTTCGACTGCCGTTATAGACGACTGTTGAGGCAATTTTGCGAAACGTCTCATTTTTCATCGCAATTTGAAGCATTCTCGCTGTATCAGTAGCTGTTGCAAGATGTGTTTCATGATGTAGTCCTGACGGATTAGCAAAAGTTGTCCCATTTAAACCATGGAGTACAGCCTTATCGTTCATCAATTTAACAAACCCTTCAACTGAGCCGCCAACATGTTCTGCAATCGCTGTTGCTGCATCATTACCTGACCGTAACATGAGACCATATAGCAATTCCTCTAGCTTGTACTGATCGCCTTCTTGTAAATAAATAGACGACCCTTCACTATAAACAGCTTTCTTTGATATCGTTACGGTATCGTTTAAGTTCCCTTCTTCAATGGCAATGAGTGCTGTCCATATTTTTGTCAGACTGGCAATTGGATGTCGTGCGTCTTCTGCTTCTCCCATTAACACTCGCCCAGTTTCTGCATCGACTACTGCATAACTAGACGCTGCTTCTACACTAACCGGCACAAACAACAGCAATAAAACAATCCAAAGTTTTTTCAACTTAACGCTCCCTTATTCGTTAAATGCTTCTTGGAATTTCGTCATAAATAAATCCGTTGCTTCCTCTTCTTCCGATTCTTCCATCGGTAAAGGTGGAAGTTCGGAAATATCCTTTAGGCCAAAATAATTTAAAAACTCTTTCGTCGTACCGTAAAGAATAGCACGTCCTGTTCGTTCCGCTCGTCCAACTTCTTGTACTAAAGCACGTGATACAAGCGTTTGAATTGGGCGCTCACTTTTTACACCACGTAAATCTTCTACTTCTGCACGCGTAATCGGCTGTTTATAAGCAATAATTGCTAGTACTTCAAGTGAGGCAGACGTTAACACTTGACTTGTCGGATTTTCTACTAATTTTTTGATTGTATCCGCAACTGACTGCTTTGTCGTCAATTGGTATGTACCCGCCAATTGTTTAATCGTAATACCGTGCTCTTCTGTTTCATTATATTTCGTTTCAAGCTCACTTAGTCCTGCTTCAATATCAATCACCTCTACTTCTAAATATTGTGCAAGTTGGCGAGCTGTCATACCATCATCACCCGCAACAAATAATAATGCTTCAATTCTACTCATCAAGTTCTTCGAGTTCATCGCCAATTTCCTCCTTTTGTAGTAATACCGTTAGCTCTTCGAAATTATTTGTCTGCTCTACAAAAACGACTTGGCGTTTCATTAATTCAAGTAACGATAAAAACGTTACGATTAGTGTTTGTTTATCCTCATATGGGAATAGTTCCGTAAATGTCATACGACCGCCACTCACTTTTAAGCGGTCGATAACCGCAAACATTTGATCTTTAATCGAAAGTTCTTGCCTAGCAACACGCGTTTTTAACGGTTTCTTTAATTGTTTCCGACGTAGTAATTTTTGAAACGCGGATAGCATATCATACACATTTACATCCGTTTCAAATAATACAAGCTGCTCGCTCGGCATATATTCCGAAAGATCTGTTGGTGGCTTCGTATATACTTGCGCACGCTCTTCTTCTAATGTTTGCAAGTTTGCTGCTGCTTCTTTATACTTTTTATACTCAATTAAGCGCGATACAAGTTCTTCACGAGGATCAAGACTTTCTTCTACAAAGTCTGTTTCTTCTAGTTCTCCTTCGTGAATCGGCAATAGCATTCGACTTTTAATAGCGAGTAGTGTCGCTGCCATTACTAAGTATTCGCTCGCTTCGTTTAACTCCAGCTCCTGCATCGCATGAATATGGTCGATGTACTGTGCAGTAAGCTCAGCCATCGGAATATCATATATATCAATTTCCAATCGGTGAATTAAATGCAATAATAAATCGAGTGGACCTGTAAATGCTTCTAGTTTTACTTCATAGCTCATATATGTTTTCCACCTGTCATTTTCGTTAAATTGTTCATCAATAGTATAGAGGAAAGGTGATTCATTTGCCATATATGCACCCATTGTATGTCGAGTTTTACAACTATTTTAATGGTAATCAAGATTATTTTGAATGTCACGAAGTATTAGAAGAATATTGGAAAGAGATAGCCCCTGGTGATAAAGAACATGTGCTAGTCGGGCTCGTACAGTTAGCAACAGGTATGTACCATTGGCGTCGTAGTAACTTTCGTGGAGCCGCAAAAATTTTAACAAAAGCTCTTCGCAATATCAAAAGAAACGAGCAGTCTATTTTTTTAAAACCTCTTAATCTACTTCTGCTAGAAAAACAGCTTTTACAGTCGATTTCACAAGTAGAACAGCACAAACCTTTTCATTCTTTTAAAATCGACATCGTAGATTGTGAGCTTAAAAGATTAGTAGATAAAAGAATACTAGAACAACCCAAAATCGATGAACATTTTCTACTTCACAAACATATGTTACGTGATCGCACAGAAATCATTAAAGCAAGAGCAGCCAAAATCGAATTAACGAAAGACAACTCGAGCAAAAATGAATCCTAAAAATGTTAAATCTAATGTTAAAAAGCTTATCATCGTAACATGGGTTGATTTCCGTTCTGGCTGGACGCTTTCCTGGGGGCACGGCTCCAACTAACTTTTTTCGGGAAACTCCCGAAAAAAGTGGATTTTCCGCACGTGCTAATCCCCAAGGAGTCGCCAGCCGCCACTTCAATCAACTAACTATAAAACGATTTTGTCATCCAAAAATTATGATGAGGATTCAATAAAATAGCATTACTTTTTCATAAAGCAACAGAATGTAATGTTCCTTATTAAAACATAAAGAAGGATTTACTTTTGCCGTAGCGCGTCACAGCCACAGGAGCCAAGGTTTCCTTTGCGACGAAAGCATAAGCGACAGGAGCAGGAGTAGGAAATAGCGTGTCTTTCCAACGCTAGTTCCTGCTATGGCTGTGGCAAAGCGCGGAGGCTTAGGAAATACCGAATAACGTTCATCTATATTTGTGAATCTACTCATTATAAGTTATATAAGATACATTAAAAAGAAGCCGATGCTTAATTGCATTCGGCTTCCTTGATAATCGGCATGCATTTTTGGATAAACGGTTCTGTTTCCTCGTTTGGTTTAATTTCAGTAAATAAACCTAAATCGCAAAGCTCTTGTAACATCTTAAGTGCTATCCCTTCTCCACGATACGACGGAATAACGGTAATATGTTGAATTGTCGCCACCGTTTCTTCAACTAAAACGCCAACAATGCCAACATACTCCTCTCCCCTTTTCCATAAATAAAGCATCCAATTGTCTTGTTGTTCATATTGCTGAATCGTTTCCATTAAGCGCTTGATGTCTTTTTCTTGAGGCATAAAGGATAGCAACCCCATCGAAATTTTTTCAAGCGCTTTTTTATATCGTACTAGCATTGTCATATTCCCTCAATTCTACCATTGCACATCCTACCAAAACCTCTTCCGAAATGCAATAACACAATTTTCCAATAGCGGTTTGTGGCTTCATCACAAAAAGCGAATTATTGTCCGCCTGACATTGCAATTAATGGACTAATGACGTAGATAAATAAAATTGCCCAAGCAATACAGAAAATGACTAAAGCAATGCCTACTTTACCTTTGGATAGCTTCAAAGATTATTCACCCTTTTTCAGTGTTAACGGGAGATCATTAACAACGATGTCATCATAGCTCTCACGACGGATTGCTAATTGATGCTCACCTGCTTCGACAAATACAACAGCTGGTCGCGGTACGCGATTATAATTTGACGCCATTGAATAGCCGTATGCACCTGTACAAAACATCGCTAAAATATCACCAGGTTCAGCTTTTTGAAGTGCTGCATCAATCATCAGTTTGTCACCTGATTCACAAAGTTTTCCTGCAACAGTATATGTTGCGTCCTTCGCTTGATCCGCTTTGTTAGCAATAATTGCTTCGTATTTCGCATCATATAATGCAGGACGAATATTATCACTCATCCCACCATCAACAGCGATATACTCACGTACACTTGGAACGGTTTTTTGTGAACCAACTGTGTAAAGAGATGTACCAGCATCTCCTACTAATGAACGACCTGGCTCAATCCAAATCTCCGGCATTGCTAATTTTACCGCTTCTGCCTCTGCTTGTACAGATTTTATCATTTCCTCCACGTATACATGAGGCTCAAGTGGCTTATCTTCCTCTGTATAACGAATACCAAAACCGCCGCCTAGATTTAGCACTGAACATTCAAAACCATCTGTTTGTTTCCATGCGCCCATTTTGTTCATTACTTTACCAGCAGCTAATGCAAAGCCGTCTGTTTCAAAAATTTGTGAACCGATATGGCAATGTAAACCAAGTAAATTTAAGTATGGGTGATCTTTTACTTGTGCAAATGCTTCATCTGCTTGGCCATTATTTAAGTCAAAACCAAACTTTGAATCCGCTTGACCTGTCGTAATGAAGTCATGTGTATGTGCTTCTACACCAGGCGTTACACGAAGTAAAATATTCATTTTTTGCTGTTTTGCCTCGGAAATCTCTTTTAATAAAGCAATTTCATAGAAGTTATCTACGACGATACAACCGATTTTTGTCTCAAATGCCATTTCAAGCTCTGCTACAGACTTGTTGTTACCGTGGAAGTGAATACGTTCTGCTGGAAAACCTGCCTTAATCGCAGTATATAACTCACCACCAGATACAACATCCAATGAAAGATTTTCTTGTGCTGCTAGTTGATATGCAGCTACACATGCAAATGCTTTTGATGCATACGCTACTTGTGCTGTTACAGCTAATTTTTCAAACGTTTCTTTAAAGCCACGTGCACGTTTTCGAATCAATGCCGTATCGTATACAAATAGTGGTGTTCCATACTGTTCTACTAATTCAACAGTATCAACACCACCAATTGTTAAATGGCCATTCTGAATGTTTTGAGTTCCGTATAAATGCATCATTTCTCTCTCCTCTACGTTAGAAAATAGCTACACAGTTATTTTCTAAAAAGTCACAAAATATTATATGTGAACTTTAACATAGCAAAGAGATGACTGCAACGTATGTTTATACAATTTATTGGGCTTTTTGTATAATTATATAATTTTACGCTATTTTTATTCATGATCGTTTGCGATTCTTTGCCCCAACGATAAACGGCCTAGCTGCATCATCTGACATCGGAAATCTGATTAATACCCGTGAAAATGCAATTGGGAAAAATGGAACTAATGGCCATAAATATGGAATTTTCATTGGTCGTAGCATAATTAAATATGCAAAAATTAAAAAGCTTACAATAAAGAATCCATTTGCAGCGAAAATAGCTGTTGCAGCAAGTAAAATTTGCCTAAACACCTTCATCGAAATACTCAACTCATAATGTGGAATGGCAAATGTAAAGAGTGCTGTAATGGCCGTATATAAAATAGCCTCACTCGAAAAAAGCCCTACCTGAATGGCAATATCTCCAATCATAATTCCTGCAATGAGTCCCATCGCCGTAGAAAGAGGCGTTGGTGTATGGATCGCCGCAATTCGCAAAAATTCAATCCCCAAATCAGCTATGACCAACTGTAAATAGAGCGGTACTTCCGATGATTCTGAAACACCGATAAAGGATATTTTATCAGGCAAATTTTCTGTATTTGTCGCTAACAAATACCAAAACGGTATTAAAAATAAACTGAGGAAGGTAGCTATATAACGCAAACTACGCATAACAGTTCCGATTAAAGGCGCCTGCCTATATTCTTCCGCATGCATTAATAAATGGAATAGTGTTGCCGGTACAAGAATGACAGATGGGGAAGTATCGACAATAATCGCGATATGCCCCTCCAGTAAATGCGCCGCTACAATGTCTGGTCTCTCCGAATATCTAACAAACGGTACTGGGTTGAACTTTTGTTTGAAAATCCACTCTTCCAATGATTTATCCGCCATTGTTAAGCCATCATGATGGATTTGCTCAAATCGTTCCTTGATCCATTTCAAATGATGCTCGTTGGCGATACCATCCATATAACAAACAGCAACATCTGTTTTACCTAGTGTTGATATTTGCTGTAATTCAAATCTTAGTTTTGGACTACGAATACGCCGTCTAACAAGTGACGCATTAATAATAATATTTTCGGCAAATCCATCACGTGAGCCGCGAATAACGCGTTCATTATCAGGCTCTTCCGGCTGACGTCCTGGATATTGCCGAAATTCGTTTCCATAGCAATAGCCACTTTTCGTCACAATCGCTACTTGTCCACTTAAAATACTAAGGAGGAACTTATCTTTCGATTCCAGAGGTGTAATTCCTTGAAAATTAAAATGCGCATAAAAATATGCTTCCTCATCATCGATCTGATCTTCCCGATCATTTTGTAAATTCGCTAGTAGCTGGGCGATTGTATTACTATCGACCATCCCGCTAATATAAGCAAATAAAACCGGCAAATCCTTTACAAATACTTGCTGAAAAACAAGGTCAAAGGAAACGCCTTTTCCAAACTGCTCGTCACAAAAATTGCGTGCTTCTTCTAAAGATGTAAATAGCTTGTTTGTCATTTATGCACCGTCTTCTTCGTTGTCGCTTCCATCCAAACTTTTAATTGCGCTAATATTTTTTTCTCCAATCGCGACACTTGTACTTGTGATATTCCAAGGCGTTCTGCAATTTCTGTTTGCGTTAAATCAACAAAATATCGTAAATAAATAATGGATTGCTCTCGTTTACCGAGTCGTTTCAGCACCTCCTTTAACGGAATATAGTCAAACGGCAGTTGTGATTTTTCATCACGCATTTGATCCATTAACGTAACGGAATCCCCGTCATTTTCATATAACTGTTCGTGAAGAGAGGCTGGATCACGCATAGCATCAGTCGCCATGATAATGTCATCAATTGATACGTCTAATATTTCCGCAAGTTCTGCCATAGAAGGTGGTTTTTCATTTGTTTTCATATAATTTTCTGTTGCATGACGAATTTTGAAATTCAACTCGCGAATCGACCGGCTCACCTTCACCATTCCGTCATCCCTTAAGAAACGCTGAATTTCACCAATAATCATCGGCACTGCATAGGTTGAAAATTTCACTTCGTACTTTAAGTCAAATTTATCAACAGATTTCATCAGACCTATGCAACCAATCTGAAATAAATCATCCAATTCAATCCCGCGGGATGAAAAGCGTTGGACAATGGACCAAACAAGCCGCGTATTGCCTTCAATCATTTTCTTACGCGCGTCATCATCTCCTGATTGTGCACGCGCAATCAACTCCCGCATTTCCTCCTGTGTCAATAATGTTTCTGACGGCTGTTCGATTTTCTTCATCCCCCTATTTCGTCACATTGCTATTGCCTGAACGGGCGAAAATTTTTTTGTAAACGTGATAATCGTGCCATGACCAACATCTGATTCTATATGCAACTCATCTGAGAAGCTTTCCATAATCGTAAAGCCCATACCGGAGCGTTCTTCATGTCCTTTCGTCGTAAATAACGGCTCCCTTGCTGAGTCAATATCTGGAATGCCGCGCCCTTCATCTTTAATAGAGACACTCAATACATCCCCATCTAATACGGCATGAATTGTAATAATCCCATCTACTCCGTCATAACCATGTATAATCGCATTTGATACTGCTTCCGACACAATCGTTTTACATTCCGCTAGCTCATCAATCGTTGGATCAAGTTGTGCAATAAAACTTGTAATTGCTAGCCGCGCTAGACTTTCATTCTCACTTTTCGCTAAAAATGAAAGTGTCATTTCGTTATCCATTCACAATCCCCCTTGCCTGTGAAATTGCAGTTTCCTCTGCGCCATGCATCATATAAGCCGCCAAGCCTGAAAAACGGAAAATCTTCTCCATTGTTGGTGAAGGATTTAAAATAATTGTGCGTCCATTTACTGCATGGAGCTCACGCATACGCCCTAAAACTAGCCCTACTCCAGAACTATCCATAAATTGTAAGTATTCTAGATTCCAAATAAGCGTTTTTAAATTTCCTTGTAAAATCGTCGTTGAAATTTGTGATCTTACTTTCTCTACTTCATGGTGATCAAGCTCCCCATATAATTTAATAATCGCTACTTCATTTGGATACATCGTTATTTTACATTTCATTGCCTCTCCTCCTTCGTCCCATTGGTTTCGATAGCAAAAGTAAATCTCCTTTCTGTACGACAAAACTAGTGTTCATTCTGCGAAAGTAGTGAATAATAGACAAAGGGTATACGGTCAGTATAGGAATTTCAGGTATTTTTTAAACATTAGAAAATCATCGTTTATGCTATTTTGATGTAAATAGATTCGTCTTTTTTCAGACAAAAAAATACCTCTCGCATCCTAAACGAAAGGTCTTATTTTTCCTGCAAAACTAAACTTTTTTCTCCACATAAAAAAGCAAGGCCAGTATTTGACCTTGCTAATTTGTTACTTCTATATGTTTTATTTTTACTTCTGGTCGTTCACCTTTAGAAAGTTTTGCACATTCCTTAAATGCAAAGTGCTTGCATCCTAAACATTTGCTAAATTGGATACGACGAATCGCCTCGTCAATTGCATCACCTGTATTATAGAAGAATTGCTCTTTTCCTATTTCTTGTGTGAGCCCATTTGACTCTAAGATCGCTCTTAACGTTGGTTGCACTCCTGTAACGAGTATTGTCCCTCCTGCTTCTTGGAAGTTCCGTACGATATTGCGTAAATATTCTTCTCCCGTTGTATCAATAAAAGGTACTTTCCCCATTCGTAAAATGAGCACTTTAGGTTGATCGTTAATAGCTTTTAAAATGGAACTTTCAAACGTTTGTGCAGCACCAAAAAACAATGGACCTTCAACGGTAAAAATGCTAACTTGTGGACAATCATGCGTATTCGTTACAACATGAGACACTACTTTTTCTTTCTTAGTGTTGTGGTCAGGTAGCACCTTTGTCACGACTAAAATTCCACTCATTCGTTTCGCAAATAACACAATCGCGAGACCTAAACCAATTTCAACAGCAAGCGTTAAACTTGTAAATACCGTTAATAAAAACGTAATGACAAGCACGAGCGAATCGCCTGATTTTAGTTTTAAAATATGGGCAAAATGATGACGCTCACTCATATTCCAAGCGACGACCATTAATACTGGCGCCAAGCTCGCTAATGGGATATGAACGGCAAATGGTGCTAATACGAGAAGTGTTAACAACACAAATACCCCATGAATGACACCAGATATTGGTGAAGTTGCTCCCGAGCGAATATTCGTTGCTGTACGCGCAATCGCACCTGTTGCAGGAATCCCTCCAAAAAGTGGTGTGACGATATTTGCAATCCCTTGTCCGATTAACTCACGGTTACTATCATGCTTACTATTCGTCATACCGTCTGCTACAACGGCTGAAAGAAGTGATTCAATACCGCCTAGCATCGCAATAACGAATGCTGGCCCTAGTAACATATACATACGATCCCACGTAATTTCAGGAATTCGGAATTCAGGTAATGTATTTGGAATCGCTCCGTACGTTGAACCAATTGTCGCAACTTGTCCATTAAAGAAAATAGCTGTCACAACCGCTGTCACAATAATCCCTACTAGTGCGCCAGGAATTTTAGGCGCAACTTTAGGCGTCAATAAAATAAGAGCTAAGCTAAGCACTGCTATAAAAATACTTGTTAAATTAAACGTACCAATATGCGCAACAATCTCTTTTATATTATCAATAAAGTATTCATGCTGCTTAAGTCCTGTCAAACCAAGGAAATTCCCGATTTGACCTGTAAAAATAATAACGGCAATCCCAGCTGTAAAGCCAATTGTCACTGGACGCGGAATAAATTTAATGAGCGATCCTAATTTAAATAAACCCATTAATACGAGCATAATCCCAGCCATCAACCCAGCAATTAATAAATCTTCATACCCATACACGAGTACGATACCAAGTAAAATTGGGACGAATGCGCCAGTAGGACCACCAATTTGATATTTGGAGCCACCTAGTAATGAAATTAAAATACCCGCAATAATTGCTGTATAAATTCCGTACTCTGGCTTCACACCTGATGCAATAGCAAATGACATGGCGAGCGGTACTGCGACAATCCCGACAATTATACCTGATAATAAATCTTTCTTAAAATGATTTAAGGAGTATCCTTCAAATCTTCCCGACCAAAAACGGTCCATAACATCCCTTCTTTTTAATTTATTTACAAATTTCTGTCATAAACGACATTATTCATAACAAATAATACTATATTTTAACGAATAAAAAAAGAGGGACTAGCAACGCCAATTCGAAATCGTTACTAGTCCCTTTTTATTATGCTGTAATAATATCTTCAATTAATTTAGGTGCAGCTACTTGCTCCTTCGATAAATGAATATGTTTATAAATTTTATCCATTACATTTTGAACGTCTTCACTATTCGCATAAATTGTTACTAGTGATTCGCCTTCCTGCACTTGATCGCCGACTTTTTTACGCAACACTAGCCCTACAGCTAAATCGATCGTTGATTCTTTCGTAGCACGACCAGCACCTAATAGCATAGCAGCTGTACCGATATCGTCCGCTTCAATTTTCGCCACGTAACCAGTCTCTTTGGCTGGTACTTCAAACTTATATTTTGCTTGTGGCAATTTTGTAGGATCATCTACTACAGAAGCATCTCCACCTTGTGCAGCGATGAATTTCTTTAACACCTCAAGCGCTGCGCCGTTCGCTACTACTTCTTTAAGCTTAGTGCGAGCTTCTTCTATCGATGAAGCTTTACCACCTAAAACGACCATTTGTGAACCGAGCGTTAAACATAGCTCCATTAAATCTTCTGGACCATGTCCTTTTAATGTATCAATCGCTTCTTGTACTTCTAATGCATTACCAATTGCGTAGCCTAGCGGTTGGCTCATATCAGAAATAATCGCCATTGTATTACGACCTACCGCATTACCGATTTTCACCATAGCTTGTGCAAGGTTTCGTGCATCATCAACCGTTTTCATAAATGCACCGTCGCCTGTTTTGACATCAAGTACAATCGCACTAGCACCCGCTGCAATCTTTTTCGACATAATAGAAGAGGCAATGAGCGGAATGCTAGAAACAGTTGCTGTTACATCACGCAATGCATACAATTTTTTATCAGCTGGTGTTAAATTACCACTTTGACCAATAACCGCCATACCAATTTCATTTACTTGTTTGGCGAAATCTTCGCTCGAAAGTTCCACGTGGAAACCTTCAATTGATTCTAATTTATCAATCGTACCACCTGTATGACCAAGACCACGGCCACTCATTTTCGCTACCGGTACACCGACTGCTGCTACCATCGCTGCAAGTGGTAACGTTGTCGTATCACCTACACCACCTGTAGAATGTTTATCAACTTTAATTCCCTCAATGGCAGATAAATCAATTTGATCGCCTGACTGTACCATCGCCATCGTTAAATCCGCACGTTCACGTTCACTCATATCTTGGAAGTAAATTGCCATTAATAAAGCGCTTACTTGATAATCTGGAATCGAACCTTCTGTATAACCATTGACGAAGAAACGAATTTCCTCTGTTGAAAGCTCCTCACCATTTCGTTTTTTTTCAATAATGTCTACCATTCGCATTGCCTAGTCCTCCTTATTTTAAATCTCCTAAGAAACTTGTCCCAAATGCAGGTGCTTTTATATCGAAATTTTCTGCTACCGTTGCAGCAATATCTGCAAATGTTTGACGTAGCGGTAGTTGTGAGCCTTCCTTAAAGCGTGGAGAATAAACGATTAATGGCACATATTCACGAGTATGATCTGTACCTGGGAATGTTGGGTCATTACCATGATCTGCTGTAATGATTAATAAATCATCTTCATCTAATGCTTCTAGTACTTCCGGTAAACGGCGATCAAACTCCTCTAATGCTTCACCATAACCGATTGGATCACGACGGTGACCGTAGTTAGCATCAAAATCCACTAAATTTAAAAAGCTTAAGCCTTTAAAATCACGGCGTACGATTTTATTTAATTGGTCCATACCATCTGTGTTATTTTTCGTACGAATCGCTTCTGTAACCCCTTCACCGTTGTAAATATCCGAAATTTTCCCAAGAGCAATTACTTCAAAACCTGCATCTTTTAATTCATTCATCGTTGTACGACCGAATGGCGATAATGCATAGTCATGACGATTTGATGTACGCGTAAAGTTCCCTGGCTCACCAACAAACGGACGAGCAATTACACGGCCAACTAAATATTCTGGCTTCAATGTAATTTCACGCGCAATTTCACAAATTTTATATAGTTCTTCCAGTGGAATCACATCTTCATGCGCTGCAATTTGTAATACTGGATCTGCCGAAGTATAAACGATGATTGCACCAGTTTCCATATGCTCTTTACCGAAGTCGTCAATTACTTTCGTACCACTGTATGGTTGATTACATAACACTTTACGTCCTGTACGCTCTTCAAGCTCTTCAATTAACGCTTGTGGGAACCCTTCCGGATAAACTTTAAACGGCTTATCGATGTTTAAACCCATAATTTCCCAGTGACCAGTCATTGTATCTTTCCCAACAGATGCTTCTTGCATCATACCGTAGTAAGCTTTCGGTGCATCTACCGGCTCAATTCCTTTAATTTTTCGAATATTCGATAGCCCAAATGAACCCATTACAGGCATGTTTAGCCCGTTCATCTCTTCCGCTATATGACCAAGTGTATCTGATCCAACGTCCCCGAACTTGTCTGCATCTGGTGCTTCACCAATACCGACTGAGTCCATGACGATTACATGTATTTTTTTAAATGGTTTCATGGAAAGTTATCCTCCTCTTTCTTACAAAAATTATTTTAACAAAAATACCAAATAAGTAAAGGTCGGACCTCTGACTTGAATAAAAATTCCCTTATGCCCTTGGATGGAATTGTTTATAAACTTCTGATAACCGTGTTTTACTCACATGTGTATAAATCTGTGTCGTTGCAATATCAGCATGCCCGAGCATCTCCTGAACAGCACGAAGATCTGCTCCATTTTCAATTAAATGTGTCGCAAATGAATGCCTTAAAACGTGTGGCGTAAGCTCTTTATTAATTCGTGCCTTTTCCGCATGTGTCTTAATGATTTTCCAGCAGCCTTGTCTCGTTAGCCTCTTTCCTCGATGACTAATAAACAACGCATCTGTTTTCGGATATTTCCCCTGCAATTCATAACGTGCCCGCTCTAAATACTTGCTCATCGCATTTAACGCGCCTCTGCCTAACGGAATAATTCGTTCTTTCCTTCCCTTCCCGAATACTCTCACAAAGCCCATCGTTAAATGAATATCTTCTATATTTAGTTCGATTAACTCGGAAATACGCATGCCAGACGCATAAAGTAGTTCTAGCATTGCTATATCTCGAACGCCCTGTGGTTTCGAACGGTCCGGTGCTGCTATAAGCGCATCGATTTCTTCTATCGATAGCACTCTCGGTAGCTTTTGTTCAACTTGTGGCATTTCTAGATGCACAGTTGGATCTGTTGTCGTCACTTTTTCACGCAATAAAAACTGATGAAACGACCGAATGGATGAAATATGGCGTGCTACAGTACGTGCCGTCTTTCCTTCTGTCCGCAAATTTTCTAAATGCAATAAAATATGCTCCCTGCGTACTTCATTGTAGTCCTTTAACTGTTGTACGTCTTGTAAATGCTGCGCATAGCTTTCTAAGTCCCGTCGATACGATGCTAACGTATTAGCCGATAGTTGCCTTTCCACTCGAATAAAGTGAATATAATCTTCAATTGGATATGTAAATGCGTTCATCACGTCATCTCCTTTATGTTATACAAACTGTTAATGCATTTAGTTGGCTAATATTTTATTCTATATTAAACCTTGTAGTATGTATTATACTGGATTGTAAACGCAAACAGTAGCAACATCTATTTAGGAATTGCGTAAAATCAACATTTCTCACACTTTATTCATCTTTAATGGGATGCAAAATTATGCATGATGAAGTATAGTTTTTCGGCTGTTTCGAATTCTGTTTGAACGATTGAATAACAAAATGATTGCAAATACTTTTAGTTTGTTTAAAGTACTGTTCCTATTATGTTTCCTTATAATTCTTTACATACACAGTCAGTAATATAATTGTGCGTTTCTCTATTTTCCAGCATCCACTACAAAACAAAAAAGAACAGCCCCCTCAAGCTGTTCTTTCTTGCGCAATATTATTGCTCGTCATCGTTATCTTGACAGCGATGACAAATGCCGTGGAAAGTTAATCGGTGATCTTTAATGATAAACTTCCAACGTTTTTCTACAATCTGCTCTACATCTTCCAGTAAATCTTCCTGGATTTCGTCTACTGCACCACATTCGATACAAACTAAATGATGATGGAAATGTGTCGCACCTTCTTGACGTAAATCATAACGTGATACGCCATCACCAAAATTAATTTTATCGACTATTTTAAGCTCCGTTAACAGCTCTAATGTACGATACACTGTCGCTAGTCCAATTTCTGGTGCTTTTTCTTTTACTAAAAGATAAACATCTTCAGCACTTAAATGGTCTTCTTCATGCTCGAGTAAAACTGCTACCGTTGCTTCTCGCTGTGGCGTCAGCTTATAGCTAGCACTATGTAATTGCTTTTTAATTCGATCAATTCGGCTCTCCATGTGACGCCCTCCTAAACTCTTTTTATTATACCAAATGTACAAAACTTATTACAAGATAATGATTCATTTAAAAACGTACGAAATAACGACCATTTCAAGTGCAAATACAAAACCGATCAGTATAACAATAACAATACCCGGTCTTAATGAAAAATCTCCTTTTCGCTTCGTTATCTTATGTGTAGCTGTTAAATATTCACTCAATAAAACTAGTATGACAACATATAAAAATTGAAACGGAAACCACCATATCCCATAGCCAAGAAGTTCATTTTGCTGGGCGAGCAAATATACTGAACTAAAACCAAAAAAGCATGTTTTGAATGCAATCGCTATTTTAGCTATATTAAAAAAATACGGGTGCGTTGCAAATAATAGCACAACAGTAAAAGCGATTGCCACTGGTACGATTGATTGGATGATAGTTGGCGTTGTTTCGAATAATATTCGCTTGTCCATAATATTTATTACTTTTTTTGCCTGTTCAAGTGAAAATAGTTGAAAGCATACTACACCCGCTATAAAACTAACAGTAACCATGACTGTATTTTGCCATAACATATTTTTACGCATAGCGTCCCTCCTTGTCCTACACTGTATGCACGGACAAGAGGGATATGACTATCCATTTTGAGAGTATATACTATACACTTAAAAATCGCTCATATAGTCATTCGAGAATTTTAAATGCTTTATTTAACCTTGCATTTTCATCCACAAAATAGCGAATGCTGTTTTTGCATCGAATATTTTTTGCTGTGCAATCATTCTCTCTCCTTCTTCGACGGTAATCTCCATTAATTCTACAAACTCATCCTCATCCATCGCTGCCTGGTTTTCTATTTTATACAGTCCACGTGCTATAAATAAATGAATAATTTCATCGGCAAACCCTGGTGATGTCGCAAATGATTGTAGATACGTTAGCTCGTTGCAACCATATCCCGTCTCTTCTTCGAGCTCACGTACTGCTGTAACTTCAGGTAACTCACCTGGCTCTAATTTCCCAGCCGGAATTTCAATAATCGAGCGTTCCAATGCTTTACGATACTGCTCGACAACGACTAATTTTCCTTCGCTAGTAATCGCAATAATTGCTACCGCTCCTGGATGATTCACAATTTCACGCTTACTCGTTTCACCATTTGGTAATGTTACATCATCTACTTTTAATGAAATGACTTTCCCTTTAAAAATCGGTTGTGAATGAATCGTTTTTTCTTCAAACTTTTTCATTAGTTAGCCCCCACTTGTCGTTTTCACTGTTTTCATTGTAACATTTACATACAGACATCTCGAATGAAACCGATTAATCTGCCTTAGGTGGACGTAAATGATTTAAAAGGGAGCAAATAATATGAAAAAACGAAAGTTAGGCAATAGCGAACTAAATATCTCCGAATTAAGTTTAGGTTGTATGTCATTACCTACAAATATTAATGAAGCGCGTCCTATCGTAGAAGCTGCGCTAGATGCAGGAATTACTTATTTTGATACGGCCGACCTTTACGACAAAGGTATTAATGAAAAAATTATCGGAACACTGTTAAAACCACACCGGGAAAACATCATTCTCGCTACTAAAGTCGGCAATCGTTGGATAGATGGAAAAGACGGCTGGACATGGGATCCAACGCCTACACATATAAAAAACGGCGTAAAAGCAAGCTTACAGCGTCTACAAACAGACTATATCGATGTGTATCAGTTACATGGTGGTACACTTGATGACCCGTGGGATGAAATTATCGACACATTTGAGGAGCTTAAGAAAGAAGGGCTTATTCGCGAATACGGCATATCTTCTATTCGTCCAAATGTCTTTGTACCGTTTTTAACGAACAGTAGCGCCGTTAGTAACATGATGCAGTTTAGCTTATTAGATCGTCGCCCTGAGGAATGGTTCGCAACTATTAGGCAAGCCGGGGCTTCTGTCGTAACACGTGGCTCGATTGCGAAGGGGTTATTAACAGCGCAGTGGCGAGAACGCTTGAAACCTTATATGAGTTATAATGAGCAATCGTTAGCGAACATAATAGTGCAACTAGAGCGGGAGTACAACAACATCCATGCACTTGCGCTTGCTTTTAACTTACATTTTGATGCTGTAGCTTCTACCGTAATTGGTGCACGCACAGAGGAACAGCTCAAAGCTTCTATTACAGCATATAATGAAGCACAAAAAATACATGATATTTCTAAAGCGATGACACTTTTAAAACAGGATATGTATACGGAACATCGATGAAAAAATATATTTTTTTAGTTGTACTCGCTTTACTAATCGTGATAATTGCTTCAAACATGAGCTATAAACAGCAAACTATTATACCTGAGCTCGAAACACTACTCGCCAATAAACCATTTGAAGAGCAGTTAAGTAAAATCCATCTAACGTATTGGGGCATGCCGATTTCTGTAGAAACACGTGGATACTTTTATTTTGTAGAGTTTTTAATTCGAAAAGGAACACATTTTGTAGGCTATGGAATCGTTGGTCTATTATTCTACCTATTGTATCGTAAATCATCATGGAAACTACCTGCGCTAATCGCAATCATAACTGTGTTCTTTATCGCTTCACTTGATGAATTTCGTCAAACATTTTTACCAGGGCGAACAGGCATATTTAGTGATGTAGTAATTGATACCGTCGGTGCTATTTGCTTTGTTTTTCTTGCTAAAATGATACTGACATTTAAAAACCGAGTTTCCGATTAAAAAGGAAACTCGGTTTTTATAAGTCATTCCAACTGCTATAAATCCTTTTGTTCTTTATCATGCTGAAACATGAGTTCACAACCGCGGTCATCATAAATATGCACAACTACACCTTTTGTTATATTATAAACATAGACTTCCGGTGGAAAATGAGCATCTTTCTTTTTAAATCGCGGATAGTCTAACATATCTACATGGCAACATACATATAAAAGCTTTTTTAAATATAAGTCATTCATCTTACATTTTAATTGAAACTGCACAATCGGAAATAGTTCACCATCAAACTCAAACTGTCCTTCATTCGTTGTCAATTGATATTTCAGCTTGCTATTTTTTAAAAATCGTTTTATAAATCGTGGTTTTACTGTACGATAAGGATTCATTGGATATGTATTGACGACAACGAGTAACTCATCTTGATCATAAAAGATTTGCTGAATCATTTGATCAACCTGTTTATACATTTCATCAAATTCAATATGTAATTTAAATGGCCATTTATGATAAAATCCTGGAACAAACTGTATTGGATTAAATTGCTCTACCATAATACCTCCTCAAAAAGGCATGAGAACTTTCAATCTCATGCCTTTCTTCTTAATATTTCGAGCCTTTGTCGCCGTATTTTTCAAGCATTTCTTCAAAGCTCATATTTTTTTCACGTTGCTTCCGTTCAAAAGCTAAACGTGCTTGTCGTTCTTCTTCCTTCTTTTGTTCCTCATCTACAAGAGACGCCTTTGCTTCCTTTAACTTCGCAAGTACATCTCCACCAAGCTGATCCGCAAGTGTTAAACTTTCCTTTTCTTGCTTCGGTTCGCCCGCTTGTTTCTGTCCTTTTTTCTTTGCCAATGAAATCACCTTCTTTACGTACTTTCAGCTAAATTATAGCATTTTTTTACGATTCAAGGCATCACTAGCACGTATTTTAACGTTGGATAATTGTGGCTACGCCTTGACCGCCACCGATACATAATGTCGCTAAACCAAGTTTTGCATCTCGCTTTTGCATTTCGTGTAGCAACGTAACTAAAATACGTGCACCACTCGCGCCAATTGGATGTCCAAGTGCAATCGCTCCACCATTGACATTTAATTTATCATGGTTAAACCCTAGCTCACGGTCTACTGCAATTGCCTGTGCAGCAAACGCTTCATTTGCTTCCACTAAATCCATTTGATCAAGTGTTAGATTTGCTTTTGTTAATGCTTTCTTAACTGCCTGTACTGGTCCAATTCCCATAATCGATGGATCTACACCTGCACTCGCATTTGCTACAATTGTTGCAATCGGTGTTAATCCTAGCTCCGTTGCACGCTCTTTTGACATCACAACAACCGCTGCTGCTCCGTCGTTAAGTCCAGACGCATTCCCTGCAGTAACAGAACCATCCTTTTTAAATGCTGGACGTAAGCCGCCAAGCTTTTCTGCTGTTGTACCAGCTTTCACATACTCGTCCTCGGCAAAAACAATTGGCTCTCCTTTACGTTGCGGAATTTCAACTGGTACAATTTCATCTACAAATTTCCCAGATGCAATTGCCTCTGCTGCACGCGCTTGCGAACGAGCCGCAAATGCATCCTGCTCTTCACGTGTAATCGAATGCTTATCACATAAATTTTCCGCTGTAATCCCCATATGATAGTTATTCTCTGCACACCATAAACCGTCATGAATCATACTATCAATCACTTTTTGGTCCCCCATACGGAAGCCATCACGTGCCGTTTTTAAAATATACGGTGCTTGGCTCATATTTTCAAAACCACCAGCAACGACAACATCCGCATCCCCCGCTGCGATTGCCTGTGCCGCTAAATGGACTGCTTTTAAACCAGAGCCACATACTTTATTAATCGTCATTGCTGGCACTGATACAGGAAGCCCCGCTCGTAATGACGCTTGACGCGCTGGGTTTTGACCGAGACCCGCCTGTAGTACATTCCCCATAATGACTTCATCTACTATATCGCCTGAAATACCAGCACGCTCTATAGCTGCCTTAATAACTGTGCTACCAAGTGTTGTCGCTGGTACATCCTTTAATGAACCTTGAAATGCGCCGATCGCAGTTCGAACCGCGCTTACGATTACTATTTCCTTTGTCATGAATTATACCCCTTTTCCCTTTTGTGTACGTAAGAAAAACACTTACTTTCCTATTTTACCAAAAATTTACCGTTATTTCGATATAGTCTGAACATTTAGGAAATGAAAGTTTTCCTTTGTCGTAATGGGGCAAATACTAGGTACAACATATTATAGAAAGAGGTGAAAAAGTGAATGAAGAAAAAAATAATGTTAATTTCCAGTATTGCGACGACAGTTGTTGCAACCGCAACAGCTGTGTCAGGCATCTTATTATCAAACAAATTAATGTATATTAAACAAAAAGATAATGATTTTATTTTAGAACGAGAGAAAAAAGCACAACGTTTTGATGAAGCATGGTTTAATAATGTAGAAAAATTAGAACTGTCGATTACCTCTCCAAATGGCTATGATATAAAAGGTTATTTCTTTAAACCACTCGCAACAACAAATACGATTATTATTTGTCATGGCGTAACGGAAAATAAAATGAATTCGACTAAATATGCAAGAATGTTTGAACGGCTAGGCTTTAATACAGTTGTTTATGACCATAGACGACACGGGGATTCAGGTGGCAAAACAACGAGCTACGGCTATTATGAGAAAATCGATTTACAGGCAGTTGTCCATTTCATTCGCGGGCTTATTGGCGAAAATGCAACGATTGGCATTCATGGGGAATCGATGGGGGCTGCCACAACACTTTTATACGCTGGAATAATTGAAGATGAAGCGGACTTTTACATCTCAGATTGCGCATTTTCCGATTTTAAGCAACTGCTTTACTCGATTGTAAAAAACTCCATTTCAATTGAGTTAAAATGGGCGGTACACGTGACAGATTTATTTATGCGCTTGCGTGATGGTTACTGGACAAAAAATATCGTTCCAAAAGAGGTAGTAAAAAATATCGAAAAACCTGTATTATTCTTGCACAATATCCATGATACATTTATCCCTTGTTCGATGACGGTGGAATTATATGAAGCAAAAGAACACCCTAAAATGCTGAAGTTATTTGAAATTGGAGATCACGCACAAGGCTTTAATGAAGACCCTATTTACTATGAAGCAACTGTCCGGGAATTTTTACACAAATATGTTCCGCATGTTAACACACTAAAAGAAAATACCTATTAAAAAGTCGAGTTGCTAGAAATTCACAACTCGACTTTTCTTTATTTACTGTTCTTGTGCAAAGAAGATGTGCCACTCTTCACGTTTTTCTAAAAATTCCTTCGCTAAGCTTTGCGCCCCTTCTAAGCTATGGCTCGCTGCCCAACCACACTGTACTTCATTACAAGCTGGAACTGATTCCGCCACTAATACATCTCGTAACGTTCTCTCTAAAACTTGTAAAATTTCATCGTAGTTTTCATGATTAATAACCGCTAAATAAAAGCCTGTTTGACAGCCCATTGGCGACAGATCAATGACGTAATCTGCATGATTGCGGATGCGGTCTGCCATTAAATGCTCTAATGAATGAAGCGCTGGCATTTCCATATGTGCTTTATTCGGCTGTTTAAAGCGGATATCATATTTAACAACGACATCACCATGTACGCCCGCTTTTTTACCTGCTAAACGTACATACGGTGCTACGACCTTCGTATGATCTAAATCAAAGCTCTCAACATTCGTTTTTTCTTTTACCATTTTACTTCCCCCTGCAACTTTTCTATCATTGATAGTAGACTACAAACAGCA
>JBJEFO010000100.1:0-5079 GCA_051874135.1 Lysinibacillus sp. | reverse complement strand
CCTACAATAAGTAAATAACACCCAACTTTTACCGATATAAAGATGAGGAAAACTATATTTATTTAAAGAGAAGGGGCGGTTATCGTATGCGTATTTCTAAAAAATATCGATTAACGGCAGCGGCTGTATTAGCAGCGAGCTCTGTTGTGACAGTGGCACCGGGTTTATCACATGCCAATTCCATGTACAAAGATGTAAGTCCTTCAGCTTCCTATTATAAAGATTTAGTAGAGTTAGTGAATCAAGGGATTATTAGTGGCTATGCGGATAAAACGTTTAAGCCAGATGTTGCGGTGACGCGCGGTCATTTTGCGCAAATGTTAGCGCAGCTACTAAAGCTAGATACGAGCAAAGTGAATGATCCGTATTTATCGGATGTGACACCATCTAATCCGTTCTATAAATATATTGCAGCATTAGCGGGTGCTGGGGTGGATTTATCTTATACAGATGGTTCATTCAAACCAAATCAAGCAATTACACGTGTGGAAGCAGCACAAATGCTAGCAGATGCACTAGATTTAAAACCAACTTCAGGCGGGGCCAATTATACAGATGTACCAGCTAAAAACGCATCAGCTGTAAAAGCGGTTGTCCAAAACGGATTAATGAAGGCACCAAGTTCAAAAACGTTTAATGCGAACGGCACAATTACACGTGCTGAGTCCGTATCATTACTAACAGGCATTCAAGCATTTCAGCAAGATGAAGGTACGTTTACATTTAACTCATTAACCTCTGCCGGACAAGTGAGCACGTCAGAAGGAACGTACCGTCTTAGTGCGGAAATGAAGAAAATCTTTAATTCAAGCAATGCAACAGCACTATCTGGTGCACAAATTAAAGCTGTCATTTCGAATAAACAGATTATTAAAGTAACAGGCATTACATTTAATCAATCGGGCTCTACATATGGGACTGTTACGTTTAATGCAGACGGTGCGAAAATTGAAGGCAATGTGTTTATCAAAGCCGATTATTTACGTCTGCAAAATGTGAAAATTAACGGCAATGTCACGGTGAACGACGTAGCTTCTAACAATGTGACATTTGATAACGTAACAGTAAAACAATCTGTTGTCATTGAAGACGGCTATTCAAGTTCATTTAAGTTTGCAGCAAATAATTCAACGATTCCGCAGTTATATGTGAAACGTGATAATACATTAGTAAACACAGATCAAAAAATTACGGCTATTGTCATCGAGGGCGATGCGGATGACGTTGCATTAAACACACGAGTAGGTAAAGTAACAATTGCTCCGGGTATGTATCCGACAATTACAGGCTACGCCACGATTGATGAGATGATTGTGGAACGTGGTGCTAATGTCGATCTTCGTGTCAACGGAACATTAGCAAAACTACACGTAATCCATGATGATTCGACAGTTTACTCAAATCGCAATTTACTTATTTCAGATATGTTAATTCCGCGTGGATCAGATTATAAGGACATTATCAGAAACTACTCGATTGTTGCTAGTTATATTATGAGTGTGAAGTATCCTGATTCTACTAATAACCTTTTAGGCATCAACAAAACACCGAACATACCAGACGGCGTGTTACATCCAGATGCTGGCGGTGGTGGCGATGGTTCAAATACAGTTATTGCATTCGACCGAGCTGTAGCAAGAGCAGTCTCTTCATTTAGCGTAGTCCCTAGTGGTAAAAGCGTTACGTTAACAACAACATTCAATTCGATGGATAGTGCTACGAAAACAGCACTCGGCGATGCATCATATGACTACCAAATTAGAAGTAGATCGACACTGCCAGAAACAGCGAAGTATACGTTGGAAATAAAAAATGGTGCCAATACGTACACAGCAACAGTTACAGGGAAGCAATTAAATGATGGTATTAAAATGAAACACATCATCTTAAAAGCATTGGACCAAGTGACAAATATGGCTGGCGCTACAGATATATGGACGATTTCAGTCAAAACGCTAAACGGTACCCTTGATTTAAGAGCTGATTTACTCATAAAGGACACAGTTGCTAAATCTGCTGTATTTAATTTAACAGGCACAGACACAAACGCAGGTGAAGACGGTGGCGATAAGCCAGGCACAGGCGATGATGGAAGTAATCCAGACAAACCAGGTAACCCAGATAACCCAGAAGATGGAGAAGTCAAAGATCCAGTAACAGGCCCTGGTGAAGAAACAGAGGAAGAAGCAAAACCAATCGCAGAGCTACTTGAAAGTTACTTAGTCAGCGGAAGAGCTGCTACACTCAATATTTCAAGCAAATTTAAGGAAATGAACGATACGTTCAAGCAAACACATGGTGATAAAACATATGATTACAAGGTGACAGCAACTAATTTAAGTGGCGTACCATCAACAAAACAGTTTAAAATCATCGTGAAAAACGGAAGCACTACAAGTATGGAAAAAATAGTAACTGCTGGTGAATTAACAACGGGTGTTTATATAAGCGCATACATTAATAAACGGAATTTAGGTAAAGTATCCAGCTTATCGAATAATACAGATACTTCATCAATTCAATTTGTTGGGCTTGATACTGTAGTTGATTTAAAAGTTGACTTACTAGCAAATGATGCCGTTGTTCGCTCAATGACTGGCAAGGTAGCGGGATCATTTGACTCTGCTGTTAATGAGGCATTTAGCGGTTTCACTGTTTCGGGATCAAACCCGGTCAATGGAACGATAAAGTTCGGAACGATTATTCCAGAATTATTAGGCGATGCAACGTACGATGTGAAAATGACAGTAGACGAGGCAGATTTAGCAGACATGACTGGTTCAGACTATTTAACTGCAACTTTAAGTAAAAATGGGGAAGTAATTGGTACACAAAATTACTACAAAGGGGATTTACGAAGCGGTGTTTCATTAAATAATTTAATGGACTTTGGCAAAGTGAAAGATGCATCTGCTGAAGATAAATGGAGTATTACATTTGGGAATGTAAAGAAGGATCTTAATGCTACATTTGATTTAATCGTTAGAAATGGAAATGACGTTAAAACAGTTAAATCACAAACGGCAACAATAAAGAAACTAGAAAATGAACAATTAATTTCTAGTGCAAAAGCTGCAATCAAGTCATTTACAGTACCATATGAAAGCTCTGGAACTGGTTCAGTAGCAGATAATAAAATTTCATTTACCACATCTTTCGATTCTGCCAAAGTAGGTTTGGTAGATGGAAATGCGGTTATTGATTATAAAATTGCTATCAACCCTTATTCGAACTTAAGGGAATTACCAAATGCAACATATACATTAAAGCTAACACATAATTCAAAAACATCGATTACAATTCCAAATGTAAGTAGAGATGATTTGAAAAATGGTGTAACACTTAAGCAATTATTAGGAGCAAGTGGATTAAGTAAGTTTAGTGATGTAGTTAATGAAAACGCAACGGATGAATGGATTATTGAAATAGAAGGATTAAACTTGCGTGTAACATTTGATATCGAAGTACTAGTGAATGAGTATGGGTTACATGAAGGAACAGCACCGACTTCAAATTACAAAAAATCACTCAATGTCAATAATAGTAGTGGAGCAATTTCTGAGACGGCAATCTTAGAAGCAATTAAAACTTTTAATGTGAGCGTTGATGATGTAAAGAAAAATCAAGTGAATATAGATATAACATTTGATAATAATGCAATTCCTGATGGTGTGAGCGTAAAAAATTGGCTGCATATGCAAGGGAAAAAAAGTACTTTACTAGATAGCCTGCCTAGTAACTTTAAAAATGTGAAAATTATTGTGGAGAATGAGGGAACTGGAACATCTACAGGTGATACAGAAGCGATTGATACAGATGGAAATATTTATACACCAACTAATGTAACTGGATTTAATCTAATAAACGGTGTTGTAAATAAGCTTGATTATACAGGTAAAGGTGTACATTCGTATAAATTAAAGGTCATTTTTGATGATATTGTTAGTGAACAAACGATTGATTTCTCGTTTAGAGCGAATGGCAATTTATATAAAACTACACCGGTAACTATTAATAGTGGAAACTCGAATCCAATTTATCGTGAGTTAGATATGGCGATTAAGAGCTTTAATGCGGATGTTGATGCTGCAAATAAATTAACTGTTGAAACTGCATTTTATCCGGCAACAGGCAAAAATCCTTTTTTAACAACGGCAGATACTATTAACCTTGTTAACCAAAATAATCTTGGTAATGCAAAACTTGATGCGATGATAAAGTTAGATGAATCGTTTAATGAAGCACCTTTAGATTATGATTTAGGTAATATAACGATTAAGTTGAACGGTACAGCGCTGACAAGTAAGAATGGCTTTACGATTAAAAAGTTAAAAGATGGTTTAAAATTAAGTGAGATTTTGAGTTCATATCCAGCAGATTTATTTAGTCAATTAATTGAAGGTAAAATCAATAATTGGGAAGTAGAAGCTGAACATTTCAAATTTAATGGGACGGCGAATGTCTCGTTATTAGTATCGGGATCATCTCAGGTAGGTGGAGATGTTGCTATAAAATCGGTACCAGTTACGCTTAATGATACTAATAACACTTGGGCAAATTACAAAGACAAAATTATTGTTACAACAGGTACAACTGAGGAAGATCAAAACGAAGTGACATTTAAATTTGCTCATACCATTCCTAAAGATTTTTATAAGTCAGATGATACGACAATAGATAAGGAAGTAGTATTGAAGGCGCTATTTGGAGACAATTGGAGCACAGGCTTAGTAACAGCTGACACAACAAATATTTCAATTACAGCTTCAACAGATAAGGTAAGGAATAATACGTTAAAAATTGTATTTGGAAATGAATTTATTGAGAAAGAATCAGCTGCAGATACTAATAATCTAGGCTATTATGCTAAGGAGTTTGCTTTAACAAGTGGACAACAATTTGTCTCGGGAGATGGAAATTCTTTATCAAAACTTCATATAGTATTCGAAAAGAATGGGCCTTCAACAACGAAAAATAATAAAGTATACTCTCCATACTCAGCTCGATTTGTTACAGAAGCACAATATACAAAGGTAGGAGAATACAAATCCCTATTTAAAGATTTCGATGTGACGTTTA
>JBJEFO010000099.1:0-5099 GCA_051874135.1 Lysinibacillus sp. | reverse complement strand
TATTGAACAAGTATTAACAAACTTAATTGACAACGCCATTCGTCACACGCCACAAGATGGTACAGTAACTGTATCGCTAGCTAATGAATTATCTTACGCGAAAATTTCAGTAAGCGATACAGGTGTAGGTATTCCAAAAGAAGACTTACCGTACGTATTTGAACGTTTTTATAAAGCTGACAAAGCACGAACTCGTTCGAAAGGTGGCACAGGGCTTGGCCTTGCGATTGCCCGCAATATTGTCGAAGCCCATGGAGGCAATATTAAGGTAGAAAGTGTAGAAAAGGAAGGAACATCATTTACCTTCTATTTACCGATGTAATATAGTGAAGATAGGATATTTATATATCCTATCTTTTTTTGCTAGGAAACTGTAACATCTCGACCTATTTCGTTTTTTTAACAGTTGAAACTTTTATGATTTACATGCGACTAATATTATGAGAACGGAGGTGGAATGGATGAAAGAATCCATCTTCCATCGATTGTATGATGAATATCATCAGGATGTCTTTCGATTTTTAGTTTATTTAGTGAAAAATCGAACGGTTGCGGAAGATTTATCGCATGAAGTGTATGTACGTGTATTAAAAGCATACGATCGCTTTGAATCGAAAAGCTCTGAAAAAACGTGGCTGTTTTCGATTGCGAAAAACGTAGCGATCGATTATTTCCGTAAAGCGAATGTACGTCAGCGACATACATTTGACGCGTTTGATTGGGAACAAGAGCAACTCATTTCTCCGACTAAATCGCCCGAGCATTTTGTTGAGTTGAACGATGAAATGAAGCGTTTACTCGCAGTTTTAGAGCAATGTACAGGTGATCAAAAAATGGTAATTGTCATGCGTTATTTTCAAGAACTATCTGTTGCTGAAACGGCGGATATATTAGGTTGGACAGAGGGTAAAGTAAAGACGACACAGCATCGGGCGATTAAGGCGTTACGAGAAAAATTAAATAAACTAGAACAGGGGCGAATTCGATATGAAGGATGAAAAATGGAGCGAGCAAGAAATAGAAGAATTACTGTCGCAAGCACCTAAAATTCATGATAATCGTTCAAAAGAAGACGTCTTCGCAAGATTACAAGAAGCAGGTGCTTTTGAAGAAGAGGAAATACAAGTACAGCAAGTAGTGAAGAGAAAGTATAATCGTATTTTCACCTATGGGTTGGCTGTTGCTATGACGATATTAACGTTTACCGGCATTTATTATTTAACGAGCAATTCATCCGAACATGATACACCATTTACGTCTATGGATACAGCAAATGAAGAATCGTTAGAAATGGAACAGCAATCGCTGAAGGTGGCAGAAGATACAGCAGATACGAATTCCGCAATGATCCGCAACTTTTCGCTGACAGACATTCGTACGGCTGTTTACCCAGAACAATTGGAAAACAGTACAGCGTTTTCAATCGGTTTAGCTGGTAATGATGCAGAGAGTGTACCTGTAACGATTGTAATTCCACATGACAAGCTAGTGGAGGATTTCGGAACAGATTCACCTACTCAAGTTGAAATGTATAATAAATACGCAGTACTTCTTGATGAACAAGCTGCAGGTTTTAGTGAATACCATCCGGTAAAGGGGACTATTGTTGAACAAGGAAATACAGTCATTCATACATTGCCTCCAAATCATGGCTACGATACAGCCTCTGGTACGATGGCAAACTATATAGGGATGCTTGTCGATACGTTTAGTAAAAGCTATGAAAAAGTAGCGATGTTAAATGAGCAAGGTTCCGCTATTACGTTTAGTGAAGTAGGCGAGCCAAGTGAACCGTTAATATTAAAAGAGCAGAAAAGATATAGTTATTTTATCGATGAACAGGAAAGTGGTATTTACTTATCACCAAATTTTCGTCAACGGTTTGATTCTGTAACAGAAGCATTAAATTATATGAAAATAGAAGAAAACGATGTGTATCAAACGGCTATTTTACCTAATGTAGATTATAACGTATCAGATGGCGATGTTGTAACAATCCGCTTTACAGAGCCTTTAGATTTACAGTTAGTTGATCCTCAGCAGGCGATGTATATGGTTGAGGCAATGCTATTAACCGCTGCAGGCTTTGACAAGCAAGTTCGTTTTGAAAATATTGTGCAAACGGAGTGGCAAGCATTTAATTTCACACAGCCACTACCTATGCCTATAGGTGCAAATGAATTACCGTTAGATTTCATCGGAAATAATTAAGTAACTTAGATAGAGTTGTAGACAAAAGTCTTTACAATTTATAAATTTATTTTATAATAATACTTGTAACATAATTTAATAATTATTCATCTTCGGGGCAGGGTGTAATTCCCGACCGGCGGTAATAGAAGTCGCGATTTCTGACCATTTTGGAGGATATTGCAATAGTGCTTCTTCAGCCCGCGAGCCGCTTTTTAAGTGTGCAGGATTTGGTGAGATTCCAAAGCCGACAGTATAGTCTGGATGGGAGAAGGTGAAGGTACGGTCATCATTTCATGAGAAATGTGTATTTAGTGTACTCTAAAAGCTGTTGTAAACAGGCTTCTTTGTCGTATACTTTTTGCAAAATAAGACCTTTATTTAAATGTGCCTTATTCTCCCTTATACGAATTTTAGTATAAGGGTTTTTTCATGGAGACGACCGAAGTACCTTTCTTCTTGCGAGATGGATTAAGCAAAGGAGAAGATTTTTATGTCAAAGCAAAACAAAAAGTTACGTTTATTCGTAACAGTCGCGATGTTAAGTAGTATTTCTTTCGTGCTAATGCTATTTAACTTCCCACTACCATGGTTCCCAGCGTTCCTACAAATTGATTTTAGTGATGTGCCAGCGTTAATTGCAACGCTTACAATGGGACCGGTTGCAGGTATTACAGTTGAATTGATTAAAAACATTTTAGACTGGATTTATTCTGGTTCACCAACAGGTATGCCAGTAGGTCATATCGCAAACTTTGCAACGGGTATTTTATTCATTTTCCCTGTGTATTTCATTTATAAAAAGTTCACATCTGTAACAGGCTTAATCGTTGGATTAGTCGTTGCGACAGTCGTCATGTCAGTAGGAATGGCATTTTTAAACTACGTAGCATTCTTACCGATGTATGGTTATTTCATGAACTTCCATGTAGATGATATGCTTGGGACGGCTGTGAAGGCGATTTTACCATTTAACTTATTGAAAGGTGTTATGTTGATTGTTATTGTTACGGTATTATTCCGTACGATGAATAAATGGATTCACAATCAACGTTTACAATATTTATCGTAAAATATACGCAGTCACTTTACTGAGTGGCTGCGTTTTATCATGTATGAACAATACTTTTGGAGGAATGAACATGTGGATTGATATTACGATGCCGTTACATAAAAATATGCCAATTTGGCCGGGAGATACACCTTTTCAATACAGGTTGATGGCGACGTTAGAACGGGACGGTGCTAATGTTGGGGATATAACGATGAGTTTACATGCAGGAACACATATTGATGCACCGTTTCATTATGATGACTTTGGGAAATCGATTGATGCATTGCCGATTGATTTGTTTATTGGACCGGCATTAATTGTGGAATTGAAAGATGTGAAACAAATTCGATTGCAAGATGTAGAAAAAATAACGTTAGATGGGATAGAGCGTCTGTTTTTTAAGACGAAGCAACAGTATGATTTATACAGATTTGATGCGAGTTTTACAACGATTCATCCGGAAGTAGTGAGTTTTTTAGCGGAAAAAGGTGTGAAAGTTGTAGGAACGGATGCGCCGTCAGTCGATGAGGTCGATGATGCGGCATTACAAGCGCACCAGGCTTTTCGCCAGGAAGGGCTGTATATTATCGAAAATTTATATTTAAAAGATATCGAAACAGGAATGTATGAATTTATCGGCGTACCGCTTGCAATTCAAGGAGGAGATGCATCGCCTATACGTGCCGTCGTTCGGAAAATGAAATAATCGAACTAATGAAGGAAGTGCTAGAGAACGTTTCTAGTATTTCCTTTTTTTATATCGAAAAACGATGAAACCTATCTAAAAATTGTATGTTATATTTCCTGACATGAAGTTGATATTAGAAATAACATATTGTAAAGTGGAATTAGGAAAGGGAGGCGATGATAATGAGTCGAGAGTTTCGAAGAGCTATGCCGTTACTCCCCATAAGTATGGTTATGCAATTAACGGAGCTAACTGCAAGACAAATTCGCTACTACGAAGAACATGAACTAATAACCCCGGCGAGATCAGAAGGAAATCGGCGTATGTTTTCTTTAGACGATGTAGACGCTCTATTGGAAATTCGAGAGCTTCTTGACCAAGGGATTAATATGGCAGGTATAAAAAAAGTGTTTGATATGAGAAATATAGATGATGTCATGATTTCTGACACTATAGCTATTTCGGATGCAGAACTTCGAACAATTTTACGAGAAGAAATGCTGCAGGCGCAACGTTTGCAAAAATCTTCGCTACGTCAAGGCGATCTATCGCGTTTCTTCCACCTACGTAATGAAAAATAAAATAAGATTATGGGAGAGTGAATGTGTATGTTAAATGCAGTAGATAAATCAACAAGCAAGTACACGAAAGAGGATATTAAGCAAATTGTCAAAGACAAAAATGTAAAGTTTATTCGTTTACAGTTTACAGACATTCTCGGTACGATTAAAAACGTTGAAATTCCACTGAGCCAACTAGACAAAGCGTTAGATAATAAAATGATGTTCGACGGTTCATCCATTGAAGGCTTCGTACGTATTGAAGAATCGGATATGTATCTACGCCCAGATCTAGATACATTCATAATCTTCCCTTGGACAGCAGAAAAGGGCAAAGTAGCGCGTTTAATTTGTGATATCGCTCGCCCTGATGGTACTCCCTTTGAAGGAGATCCACGTTCAAACTTAAAGCGAATTTTAAAAGAGATGGAAGAGCTAGGATTCACAGGCTTCAACTTAGGACCAGAGCCGGAATTCTTCCTATTCAAATTAGATAATGAAGAAAAGGTTACGTTAGAATTAAATGATGACGGTGGCTATTTCGATTTAGCCCCAACTGACCTTGGTGAAAACTGCCGCCGTGATATCGTATTAGAACTTGAAGAAA
>JBJEFO010000098.1:0-22079 GCA_051874135.1 Lysinibacillus sp. | reverse complement strand
ACCTACACTAGTATAATGAATTCTTTACACGCATGCTAGCATTATTGTTGGGAAAGATATATCTACTTTGAGTAATGCATGTTCTTTTGCGAATTCTTAACTCAAGATGAGCAAAAATTAATACTGAAAATGCCAATAGTAAAAAATCGAAAATAAAGATTCTTGACTTTTGATTGCCCTCAACCGTTCGCGCTAGCCGCCAAACCGCAGAGCCAACTGCGTTGTCTCCACGGTTCGTTCTGCGGCAGGCAAATGCGCGAACGACTAAAAGACAATTGCCTTCTTAATATTTAGAAGTTATTTTTTACAATATAATTACGAATTTCAACTACTTTGTAATTTTAGAATATGAAGTAGATTTAGCTTTTGCCGTAGCGCGACACAGCCACAGGAGCCAAGATTTCCTTTGCGACGAAAGCGTAGCGGCAGGAGCAAGAGTAGGAAATAGCGTGTCTTTCCAACGCTAGTTCCTGCTATGGCTGTGGCAAAGCGCGAAGGCTACATACTTGAATAATTTTCAAATATAGAAATAACTGTTTTTAAATTTGCTCATTATGAGTCTTAATTATAACGGTGGATTGCTATGACATTTACGGCATACAGGGTAGTATGTATCGTTACCACCGATTTGGATTTGATCGCCTGTATAGATAGGCTTATTATTTTCATCGACACGTAAATTCATCGTTGCCTTTTTATGACAGAACCAACAAATTGTTTTCATTTCTTCTATTTTATCTGCGTAAATGAGCATGTAACGGCTTCCTTCGAATAGTTCATTTTGGAAGTCATTTTTCAAACCAAAGCCCATCACTGGAATATTTAATTCATCGACAATACGCGTTAATTGTAATACATGCTCTTTCTTTAAAAATTGCACTTCATCCACTAATACGCAATACAGTTTTTCAGGATGTTGCTTAACAATTTCATAAAGGTTTGTCTCGTTAAAAACAGGAATTGCTTCTCTACGTAATCCGATACGGCTTGAAACAACACCAACTTCATCACGTGTATCAATGCCAGATGTAAAAATTAATACTGGTTTATTTTGTTCTTCATAGTTATGTGCAACTTTTAAAATTTCAATAGATTTTCCGCTATTCATTGCACCATGTTTAAAGAATAATTGTGCCATTGATGACCGCTCCTTCATCTATATAGATAAAATGCCTGCCATACGATAGACGTTTGGCAGGCATTTCGATCATTATTTGTTAAGACCGTATTTTTTGTTGAAACGATCAACACGTCCGTCAGCAGACGCGAATTTTTGACGACCTGTGTAGAATGGGTGACATTCGTTACAGAACTCGACATTAATAGTTTCTTTTACAGAACCAGTTTGGAATGAGTTACCGCAAGAACATGTTACTGTTGCAAGCTTATACTCTGGGTGAATTCCTTGTTTCATATTCGTTTTCTCCTCTCGCCCTGAACCATCCGGAACAGAGTAATTTCGAACTGCACCTTACATGACCCGAATATGAGCACTACGAGTCAATTGCCCGTAATGTAATGCTTTACAGCCAGTCATATATGCGCACGTTACATACCTAAATAAGATACCATAAGTGAGAATTATAATGCAACTGTTTTATTTATGGTTTTAAAGCAAACCTTTACCTTTAGTCGCTTTCTTCATATCGGCATCAAGCTTTTCAAAGAATTCTTCGTTTGATTTTGTCGTGCGTAATTTGCGTAAAAATTTCTCTGAAAAGTCTGGTGCATCGCTAAATGTTTTACGAATAGCCCATAGTTTTTCAAGCTGATCTTTTGGAATGAGGAGCTCTTCTTTACGCGTACCCGAGCGGCGAATATCAATCGCTGGAAAAATACGACGCTCTGCTAAACTACGATCTAAGTGAAGCTCTAAGTTACCTGTTCCTTTGAACTCCTCATAAATAACCTCGTCCATACGTGAACCCGTATCTACAAGCGCTGTCGCAAGAATCGTTAAACTTCCGCCTTCTTCGATATTACGTGCTGAGCCAAAGAAACGTTTCGGACGGTGGAATGCGGCCGGATCGATACCACCTGATAATGTACGACCACTTGGCGGGATAACTAAGTTATATGCACGAGCAAGACGTGTAATGGAATCCATTAAAATAATTACATCGCGCTTATGCTCAACAAGACGACGTGCACGTTCTAATACAATTTCCGCTACCTTCACATGATTTTCTGGTACTTCATCGAATGTCGATGACACGACATCAGCAGCAACAGAACGCTCAATATCCGTAACCTCTTCCGGACGTTCATCAATTAATAAAACGATTAATTCTGCCTCTGGATAGTTTGTCGTAATTGCATTGGCAATTTCTTTTAGCAACGATGTTTTACCAGCCTTTGGTGGTGCCACGATTAAGCCACGTTGACCAAAACCAACCGGTGCAATTAAGTCCATAATACGTGTTGATAATTTATTTGGCTCTGTTTCTAGTTTAATTTGACGATTCGGATATAACGGTGTTAAAGCTGGGAAGTGAACACGTTCTTTTGCAATTTCTGGATCTTCACCATTGACTGCTTGTACTTGTAGTAATCCGTAATAACGTTCATTTTCTTTTGGTGGACGTACTTTCCCTGTTACCTTGTCCCCATTACGTAAATCAAATCGGCGAATTTGTGAGGCGGAAATATAAATATCTTCCTTTGAGGGTGAATAATTGATTGGGCGAAGGAAACCAAAGCCTTCTTGTGAAACAATCTCTAATACACCTTCCATAAAGAAATATCCTTCAAGTTCAGATTGTGCCTTTAAAATGGCATAAATCAACTCTTTTTTATTCAATTTACTATAATAAGAAATCTTAAATTCACGTGCTTGCGCATATAACTCTTTTAAAGTCATATTTTCTAATTGCGCAATGGTAAGAGCTGTCATATCTTCTCTCCTATCTATTTTATTTTTAAAATCGGGATGTTTCTTAAAGTTGGAGAACACTTTGTAAGAAGAGCCCGGTAAGTGTACCGGGCACGTATAAAACGAAGTTTGGATTTATTCTTTATTTAATCATTTGTGGTTTTTTCTCGATGCTGTGACGCCCTTCGATAAAGCGAACTGTACCTGTTTTCGCACGCATAACAACAGAGTGTGTTAAAGCGTAAGAACCTTTATATTGTACACCTTTTAAAAGCTCGCAATCTGTTACAGCTGTTGCTGCAAAAATAGCATCGTCCCCTTTTACTAGGTCATCCATATAAAGCACTTTATCTATGTCAACGCCCATTGCTTTGCAACGTTCTAATTGTTCTTCATCTTCAGGTACTAACTTCGCTTGGAAGTCGCCACCTAAACATTTTAGTGCTACAGCAGAAATTACACCTTCAGGGGCACCACCCATGCCGAACATAATATCAATACCTGTTTCGTCGAATGCTGTATTAATGGCTGCACCTACATCGCCATCTTGGATAAACTTAATACGAGCACCTGCTTCACGAATTTCATCAACAATTGCTTGGTGGCGTGGGCGATCTAATAATGTTGCTACAACATCAGAAATATCTTTGTTTTTTGCTTTCGCTACTTGAAGCAAATTATACGTAACAGAAGCATTGATATCTACTTTCCCAGCTGCTTCTGGACCTACCGCGATTTTTTCCATGTACATATCCGGTGCATTTAAAAGATTGCCACGATCGGCAATCGCTAACACTGTCATCGCACCGTTTGTTCCTTTTGCAACGATATTCGTTCCTTCTAGTGGATCAACTGCGATATCCACTTTTGGCCCCCCGTTGCGTAAACCTAATTCTTCACCAATATAAAGCATTGGTGCTTCGTCCATTTCACCTTCACCGATTACAACCGTTGCATGCATCGGAATTGTATCGAACATTTGGCGCATTGCTGTTGTTGCTGCGTCATCTGCTTCATTTTTTAGTCCGCGTCCCATCCATTTCGCTGAAGCTATTGCTGCAGCTTCCGTTACACGGACAACTTCCATTGATAAACTACGTTCCATTATAAATTTGCCTCCTGCTTTCAACTAACTACCGAAAAAATTTTCACTTTCATTGTAACATATTCATCGCCCGGTGAATCTAGACGGTTTTATCTGAAGTCAAAATTGTTTCACGACGAATATTGGCACCAAGTGCGCAAAGCTTTTCAATTAATGAGCTATAGCCGCGCTCAATATGATATATATCGTGAATTTCTGTTTCTCCTTTAGCAAGAAGACCCGCAAGTACGAGTGCCGCACCTGCACGTAAGTCTGTTGCTGTCACAACAGCCCCTTCAAGCTGTATTGGTCCTTCAATAATAGCTGTATTGCCTTCAACACGTGTCTTTGCATTCATCCGACGAAGTTCATCAATATGCTTAAAACGGGCTGAATAAATTGTATCTGTTATTTTAGACGCACCGACTACTTGCGTCATTAAAACAGATAATGGTTGTTGTACATCTGTAGGGAAACCTGGGTAAACAAGCGTTTTCACATCAACTGCTTGTAAAACACCTTGTTTTGGAATAAAAATACTTTCTTCATCTTCCTCTACAACAACACCCATTTCGCGAAGTTTCGCTATCACAGAATCTAAATGTAGCGGAATTACATTATCAATTGTTATGCCGTCTCCAATCGCTGCTGCCATGATCATAAATGTTGCAGCCTCAATACGGTCAGGAATAATCGTATGGTTCGTGCCATGTAATTCCTCTACCCCATCAATTCGAATGACACTCGTACCCGCACCTTTAATTTTAGCACCCATATTAGAAAGTAGTGTCGCTACATCAATAATTTCTGGCTCTTTAGCTGCATTTTCAATAATCGTACGTCCAGTTGCTAATACTGCCGCAAGCATAATATTAATTGTAGCACCAACACTTGCTACGTCTAAATAGATTTTTGCTCCGCGTAACTCCTCTGCGCGTAAATAAATCGCGCCATGTTCATTCGTTACTTTTGCACCAAGAGCCTCGAACCCTTTAATATGTTGGTCAATCGGGCGTGGACCTAAGAAACATCCGCCCGGTAGCCCAATTACCGCCTTTTTAAAGCGACCTAACATAGCTCCCATTAAATAATAGGAAGCACGTAATTTTTTAACGTTACCATTTGGAAGTGGCATCGCTATCATATTCGATGGGTCAATCGTCATTTGACCGTTGTCAAATGTTACTTCACCACCAATTTCTTCTAACAGTGCTTTTAATGTCCATGCATCTGAAATTTCGGGAATTCCTCCAATCGTGACAGAAGAATTCGCCAATATTGATGCTGGAATTAAAGCGACCGCACTATTTTTTGCACCACTAATTTTGACTGTACCTTGTAGACGGTGACCACCGTTAATTTTATATACATCCATACTAACTATTCTCCTCATCACTTTGAAAGGGTATTTCCTTTATTATTGGCCTTCACGCTTTGACCAATCCGCTAAAAATCCTTCAATTCCTTTTTCAGTTAGTGGATGGTTAAATAATTGTTTTAACACCTTAAATGGTGTTGTTGAAATATGTGCACCAGCTAATGCTGCTTCTGTAATATGCTGTGGGTGACGGATAGATGCAGCAATAATTTCTGTTTTAATATCATGAATTGTGAAAATATCTGCGATTGTCGAAATTAACTCAACACCGTTGTGACCAATATCATCAAGACGACCTAAAAATGGCGAAACATATGTTGCACCAGCACGAGCTGCCATTAATGCTTGGTTTGCAGAGAAGATTAACGTAACGTTTGTTTTAATCCCTTTTTCAGAAAAATGCTTACAAGCTTGTAAACCTGCTGGCGTCATCGGTAATTTTACTGTGATATTTGGGTGAATAGCTGCTAGCTCTTCCCCCTCACGAATCATACCTTCAACATCTAAAGAAATTACTTCACCACTTACTGAACCGTTTACTAATTCTGCAATTTCACGAAGACGATCATGGAAGTTTACACCTGGCTCTTTGGCTACTAAAGATGGGTTTGTTGTAACGCCTGATAAAATACCCCAAGAGTATGCTTCTTTAATTTCCTCAAAGTTTGCTGTATCGATAAAAAATTTCATAGTTCTTCCTCCTAAAATGGCACAGTTTTATTATCGCAAGACAGGAGAAGGCCTGAAATTCAGACACTTCTCCTGCTAATTTGCTTATATTACGCTTTTTGTGAACTGCCAAATACGCGCATTTTTCCAATTACTGTTTCTTTAATTGCTTCACGAGCAGGCGCTAAATATTTACGTGGATCATACACTTTTTGATCGTTGTTTAAAACTTCGCGGATTACTTTCGTTGCAGCTATTTGATTTTCTGTATTAACATTAATTTTAGCTGTTCCTAAAGAAATTGCACGTTGGATTTGCTCATCTGGAATACCTGTACCACCGTGTAATACTAATGGCATACCTGTTTCATTACCGATTTGTTCCATTTCAGCAAAGCCTAATTTTGGTTCACCTTTGTATGGACCGTGTACTGAACCTAATGCTGGTGCTAAGCAATCGATTGCTGTTTGCTCAACAAGTGCTTTACATTCTGCTGGATCAGCATAAATAATACCACCTGTTACGCCATCTTCTTCGCCACCAACTGTACCAAGCTCGGCTTCTACAGAAACACCGCGTGCATGTGCATATTCTACAACTTCTTTTGTAATTCTTACGTTTTCTTCAAATGAATGATGAGAAGCGTCAATCATAACAGATGTGAAACCAGCATCGATTGCCTCTTTACATTTTTCAAATGATGAGCCATGATCTAAGTGAATTGCCACAGGAACTGTAATATTATAAGAAGCGATTAAACCCTTTACCATGTGTACAACCGCTACGAAACCGCCCATATATTTACCGGCACCTTCAGATACACCTAAAATAACCGGTGAGTTTTCTGCTTGCGCAGCTTGTAGAATTGCTTGCGTAAACTCTAAATTGTTAATATTAAATTGACCTACCGCGTATTTTTCTGCTTTTGCTTTAATTAACATCTCTTTCATTGAAACTAATGCCATCATGAAAAGCCTCCTTAGGTGCTAAAAGTTTTTATCGAAAAGATTTAAACCCATCATAACAAAAACAGGCCGTATTCGCTACTGCCTGCTCGGTTTTCAGTAAATTATTTTTCTTTTTAGCAATATAATCATTTTACTAGAATATTTTCCACTTCATTTAATACATCAAAGATATTAAAAGGTTTCGTAAAATAATTGGATGCCCCTAAATTAAGTGCTTCATCAATCAAATCTTGTTCCCCATAGGCTGTCATCATCATTACAGGGAGAGCTTTATTTTTTTCTTTTAACTTCTGTAAAATTTCGATACCGTTCATGCCAGGGATTTTCATATCTAATAGTACACAGTCAATATGCTCTTGATCAAAAATTTTTAAAGCCTCTACTCCATTTGGTGCTAAATGCGTAACGTAACCTTCTTTTTTAAATACTTCATTCAACAAAAGCCTAATGCCTGGTTGATCATCAACAATTAAAATTTCCTTTACCATTATATTTTCCCCTCGAATCTGTTTATCATCATAATATCACTTATATGTTATAAATTCCCTAATAATTACTTTAGCAAATTTCAAATTTTGCAATTTATACCCCCCAATTTTATAATGAGTGAGAGGTGGAATTATGTCAAAAATATTAACTACTCAAATGAGTGGATTATTACAACGTATACAAACAAGTGAAGAAGAAGCCATCGAAGATACAGCACGTTTACTTGCTCAAGCTGGCATCGGACAAGGTAATGTCTATTTCGCTTGCTTTGGTGAATTAAAAGCAGTAGAGCTTAATGCCCTAGAAAGTATCGCACCGTTTGCTAAAATTGCTCCATGGGATCCAAATACCGAAATAACAGAAGCTGACCGTGTCATTATTTTTACACGTAGCTGCACAGATACAGAAGCACTTGCTTTAGCTAAAAAATTGTATGATGAGTTCATTCCATTCGCTGCAGTCGCTAGTGAAATAGCAAGTGAAGATAATGAATTAAGCGAGCTTGCTTATACGTATATTAGCTTAAAAATACGTGGCGGTATTCTCCCTCATCCAACAAAGCTTGGTGAGCGTATTGTATTCCCGCATTTAATGGCCGCATTGTTTATTTATGAAGCGATTAAAATGGAATATGATGAAATGATTACAGATGATGAATTAGAAGAAGATACACCGACATCACCATTTGGATGATTACAAACAAACCACTACCTTTAACTAGAGGTAGTGTTTTTTTATTTAACTATTTTGTATATATCTCGGCTCAACACCAAAATCAGTTCTTACTTTTAAAAGGTGCATACTTAAAAGGTTGTTCTTGTGCATTTGCGCTTGCCGCACGTTCCGCATGAGCCTCCTCAGAATGGCTCGTACCTCACCCTTCTTGCGGGGTCTCATTCTCCACGCTCATGCGGCGTTTACCGCGCAAATGCAAACGTATTGCATCCTTTATGTTCAAAAAAGAAATAGAATAGTAACTACTTCTTTTTACATGATAGAATGCAATAATTACTCCATTCGCGCTTAAGCCTGCCGCAGAACGAACCGTGTGAGACAACACAGTTGGCTCATGCGGTTTGGCGGCCCGCGCGAATGGATATGAAATCTTTTATTTAACTAAATTTCAAGCACATGTTTTAGTGAAGAGCCAATATCTCGCATCAATAGAAAAACTACCTCACTAACGCAAGGTAGTTTATTTCATACATTATTTACGATTATTAAACGCAGCACCTACAAACTCACGGAATAGTGGTTGTGGGCGTTGTGGACGAGATACTAGCTCTGGATGGAATTGACCAGCTACGAAGAATTTCTTCTCTGGTAATTCGATAATTTCCACAAGTTTGTTGTCAGGTGATACACCTGAGAATACAAGACCAGCTGCTTCCATTGCTTCACGGAACTCGTTGTTGAACTCGTAGCGGTGACGGTGACGCTCATATACTAACTCTTCGCCGTTGTAGCATGCACGAGCACGAGAACCTTCTTTTAATTTACATGGATATAAGCCTAAACGTAATGTACCGCCAAGGTCGATATCTTCTGATTGATCTGGTAAGAAGTCGATAATTGGGTATGGTGTTTCTTTATCAAGCTCTGTTGAATGTGCACCTTTTAAGCCTAATACGTTACGTGCGAACTCTACAGCCGCCATTTGCATACCTAAACAAATACCTAAGAACGGTACGTCATTTTCACGTGCGTAGCGAATCGCTTCAATTTTACCTTCTACTCCACGATCACCGAAACCACCAGGAACTAAAATACCGTCAGCTTGTCCAAGTAACTCCGCTGCATTGTCAGCCGTTACTTCTTCAGCGTTTACCCAGTCAATTTCGATGTCTGAATCGTATACATAGCCAGCATGTTTTAATGCTTCTACTACAGAGATGTACGCATCTTGCAACTCTACATATTTACCAACAAGTGCAATACGTGTTTTATTTTTAAGGTTTTTCACTTTTTCTACAAGCTCTTTCCAGTCAGACATATCTGATTCTGGTGCTTTAATGCCGAAATGGTCTAACACGATATCATCAAAATCTTGTGCATGTAGATTTAATGGTACTTCATATAAATGCTCTACATCGCGAGATTCGATAATATCTTGTTCACGTACGTCACAGAATAGCGCGATTTTCGCTTTCATCTCTTGTGATACAGGTTGTTCTGTACGAAGTACGATAATATTTGGTTGGATACCTAACGAACGTAATTCTTTTACAGAATGTTGCGTCGGTTTTGTTTTCATTTCGCCTGCTGCTTTAATGTATGGCAGTAGTGTACAGTGAATGTACATCACATTTTCATGACCAAGATTTTGGCGCATTTGGCGAATTGCTTCAAGGAATGGTAAGCCCTCGATATCACCAACTGTACCGCCTACTTCTGTAATAACAACGTCTGCATTCGTTTCACGACCAGCACGTTGAATACGGTCTTTAATTTCATTTGTAATGTGAGGAATTACTTGAACAGTACCACCGTTATAATCACCACGACGTTCTTTATTTAATACTGATTGATACACACGGCCCGACGTAACTGTTGAATGTTTTCCTAAGTTAATGTCGATGAAACGCTCATAGTGACCTAAGTCTAAGTCTGCCTCTGCACCGTCATCTGTTACGAATACTTCACCGTGTTGGTACGGGCTCATCGTACCTGGGTCAATGTTTAAATACGGATCAAACTTTTGAATTGTTACTTCAAGGCCACGGTTTTTTAATAAACGACCTAAAGACGCTGCTACAATCCCTTTCCCAAGTGACGAAACAACCCCACCTGTTACGAAAATATACTTTGTCATGCTAAATTCCTCCTTAAAAATAACAAAAGCTTAAACGTTCTGCCGAAGACATACAGTTGAAGCAAATAATATCTCTTATAAAAATAAAAAAACGCTCCTCCTGCCTATTGCAGGGGGAGCGTATAAATTATACGGTCAATCTCCTTTTTTAAGGAGCCCAAGTAAAAGATTATACGGAAGTGAATAAGAAGTCAAGCACTTTTACATTGATTGTCCCCTGAACACTGTTAGCTATCCCCGAGAATACGATTAGCTAAACAAAAAGTGTAGGCAAGGTAATTCGTTTGCCTACACTTTTATATTTTTTAATAGAAGTTAATCGGTAACACTAGTTACTTTATATCTTCATTAAGCTCATCTAAATCTTCCTCTTCATCCTCTTCTTCAAGAATGAAGGCATCTTCCTCTTCAGGAAGTAATTCTTCGTTGATTTCTGCATCTAAATCTTCAATCTCTTCTTCTACAAAATCAAGTGCGTCATCATCTTCATCGATATCATCATCATCTTCATCAACGAATTCATCGAAATCTTCATCGAATACGATATCTTCTTCATCCAGGTCGATAATTTCATCTTCGTCATCGATAACCGCTTTTGATTTTTTCTTACGTGCTTTTACTGTTGGTGCTGTTTCTTCTTCGATTGTTTCTACTTTATACCATTCACGCAGACCCCAACCGCTCTCATGGTTTAATAAGAAGCGGCCATCTATGTTCATGTCTGTATAGAATTGTACAAGGCGAGATTTCATTTCCTCGTCTGATAAGCCATTTAAGCTTTGAATTTCTTTTACTAGGTCATTAAATGCGATTGCTGATTTACGTTCTTCTAGAATTGCGTATGCTAAATCAATTAACGATTCTTCTGCTAATTGCTCTTTTGTCATTTCACGAAAGTTCAAATCGTGCACGTCCTTTCTTTTATTACATTACCTAAGCATAATACCCATTATATACAAACATGCTAGCACTATGCTAGTTTCATTTATTGTTTTTTATTTTTGACATTTCTTTTAAGCCTTGATAAAAGAAGAAAGCAGACAAAATAAGCAGCGGAATCGATGCTAATTGTTCATTATATAAAAAGAAAGTGGCAACTAAACAACTAAGTATTACGATATATCTCATGTGTTGTATCATCTCTGCCACCTTTCTTACCTTATATTAAAACTAGTATACAAAATTCCAGTAAAGCCGTCCTGTAAAAGCATTCAGCAAAGTGGCTAATAATTCAAAATACGAGAACGAACAAGCATTTTTTTACAAAATTCAGCACCCTTCCGTAAAAAATTAAATCCTACTTTTCATATTCGCTTACATATTACGTCGATATTGACCGCCTACTTCATAAAGAGCTTTCGTAATTTGACCAAGACTCGCTACTTTTACTGTCTCCATTAACTCAGCAAAAATATTACCACCTGTAACGGCAACCTGTTTTAAACGATGAATCGCTTCGTCAATTTGTGCTGCATGACGCGCTTGGAATGCTTGTAAATTCGCAATTTGTACATCTTTTTCTTGTTTTGAGGCACGGGCGATTTCCATCGAATCAATCGCTTCATCTGACGGTGGATTTGGATTTAAATACGTATTTACCCCTATAATCGGCAGTTCTCCTGAATGTTTTAAGTGCTCATAGTACATGGACTCTTCTTGAATCTTTCCACGCTGGTATTGCGTTTCCATTGCGCCAAGTACACCACCACGGTCGTTAATACGATCAAATTCTTCTAGCACCGCTTGCTCAACTAAGTCTGTTAGTTCTTCGATAATGAATGCACCTTGTAATGGGTTTTCATTTTTCGATAAGCCGTGCTCTTTCGTAATAATCATTTGAATCGCCATTGCGCGGCGTACCGATTCCTCTGTTGGTGTTGTAATTGCTTCGTCATACGCATTTGTATGCAGCGAGTTGCAGTTATCTTGTAACGCCATTAATGCTTGTAATGTCGTACGAATATCGTTAAAATCGATTTCCTGTGCATGCAAACTGCGACCAGACGTTTGAATATGGTATTTCAGCTTTTGTGAACGCTCATTCGCACCGTATTTGTCACGCATAGTTACTGCCCAAATACGACGCGCTACACGACCGATTACTGTATACTCTGGATCAAGACCATTTGAGAAGAAGAACGATAAATTCGGCGCAAAATCATCAATATGCATACCGCGGCTTAAATAGTATTCGACATACGTAAAGCCATTTGCAAGTGTAAAAGCAAGCTGTGAAATTGGGTTTGCGCCCGCTTCTGCGATATGGTATCCAGAAATCGATACAGAGTAGTAGTTGCGCACTTTATGATCGATAAAGTACTGCTGAATATCACCCATCATACGCAGTGCAAACTCTGTAGAGAAAATACACGTGTTTTGCCCTTGGTCTTCTTTTAAAATATCTGCCTGTACTGTACCACGTACTACTTGCAATGTTTGCTCGCGAACTGCTGTAAATTCTTCCACTGTTAATGGTCGACCAAGCTCTTCCTCACGCTTTTTCACTTGCTGATCAATTGCTGTATTCATAAACATCGCTAAAATAATCGGTGCTGGTCCGTTAATTGTCATCGATACAGATGTTGATGGTGCACATAAATCAAAGCCGTCATAAAGTTTTTTCATATCGTCTAACGTACAAATACTTACACCCGACTCTCCTACTTTCCCGTAAATATCCGGACGAACATGTGGGTCTTCACCATACAGTGTTACAGAATCAAATGCAGTCGATAAACGTTTCGCATCATCATCTTTTGATAAGTAGTGGAAGCGTTTATTTGTCCGTTCTGGAGTGCCTTCCCCCGCAAATTGACGCTTCGGATCTTCCCCTTCACGCTTGAACGAGAATACTCCAGCTGTATACGGGAATGAACCTGGTACATTTTCTGCATAAACCCAACGTAAAATTTCACCGTAATCTTCAAACTTAGGCAATACTACTTTCGGAATTTTTGTCCCTGCTAATGATTTCGTTTTTAAAATCGTACGGATTTCTTTATCACGTACTTTTGTAACAAATTCATCACCAGCATACGCTTCTTTTAATGTTTGCCAGTTCGCTAAAATTTTCTTTGACTCGTTCGTTAGTTCACTACGTACACCTTCTATTAATGAAGTAACGGATGCAATTAATGCTTCTTCCGATTGTGGTAATTGCTCTAGTGTACCTTCTAATTGGTAAAGCTTGCGTGCCAATTCAACTTGCTGAGTAGCTCTTTTATGATAGCCGCGCACTGTATCTGTAATTTCACGTAAATAGTAGCGACGATCGTTTGGAATAATAATATCTTGTTTTTGCGTTTTGACAGAAGTTTCATAAGACGTTTCCCAATTGTATCCAAACTTTTCGTTAATTAAACGTACGATTGCTGCAAATAACGAATTTGTTCCTTTATCATTAAACTGAGAGGCAATTGTACCGAATACCGGCATTGCATCTAGTTCTGTATCCCACGCTTCACGAGAGCGTTGCATTTGCTTTTGTACTTGACGTAGTGCATCTTCAGAACCTTTACGCTCAAATTTATTGATAGCAATTACATCTGCATAGTCAATCATATCGATTTTCTCAAGCTGCGTCGGGGCACCGAATTCACTTGTCATTACGTACATTGAAAGGTCTGTGTACTTTGTAATTTCTGCGTCACCTTGACCAATTCCACTCGTTTCAACGATGATTAAATCATAGCCCGCCGCTTTCACTACATCTAATACATCGCCAATCGATGCTGATAGTTCTGTACGTGAGCCGCGTGTTGCCAAGCTGCGCATATACACACGATTGTTGAAAATCGCATTCATACGAATACGGTCACCAAGTAGTGCACCACCTGTTTTTTGCTTTGTCGGGTCAACCGATATAATGGCAACTTTTTTCTCCGGGAATTCTTGTAGGAATCGGCGAATTAATTCATCTGTTAACGACGATTTCCCCGCCCCACCAGTACCTGTAATCCCAAGCACAGGTGTCTTTTGTGATTTCCCGCGTGCTGCTTGAATTAATGCATCTGCATCATCACCACCAACTTCAGCTGCTGTAATTAAGTTCGCTAAAATTTCCGGCGTTGTTGTCGATAGCTTCTCTAGCTTCTCTAAATAATGACCGTGTAACGTTGAGAAGTCTGCACCTTTTATTTTTTCGTTAATCATCCCTTGTAAACCGAGACGACGACCATCCTCTGGTGAGAAAATACCGTTAATACCGTATTCATGAAGCTCCTTAATCTCACGCGGAAGGATTACACCGCCGCCACCACCATAAATTTTAATATGCGGTGCGCCTTTTTCACGTAGTAGGTCATACATATATTTGAAATATTCCATATGTCCGCCTTGATAGCTCGAAACAGCAATTCCTTGTGCATCTTCTTGTATTGCTGCATTTACTACTTCTTCAACTGAGCGGTTATGCCCTAAGTGAATAACCTCTGCTCCACTAGCTTGCAAAATACGGCGCATAATATTGACAGATACATCGTGTCCATCAAATAAACTCGACGCCGTTACGAAACGCACGTAATTTTTCGGTTTATACACTTCTACTTTCCCCTCTGTTTGCGGCTTTACTGTTTCTTCTACCTGTGTTGTCATTTCAACATCCCCCTTGTTATAACTCAGCACCCCTACTGAGCCTTATAGAAATAACACCGCTAATTGCCACATAGCGTATGCAATTACCGGTGTCATCATTATTTCTCAAAATGCAAAACGCCATTTAAAAATAAATTCGTTTGCAATTGTATATATTCTTCAATTGTGAAATGATTTTTCAATGCCCATTTACGAAACGCCCAAGACTGCCCTTGTACGACGAGATGATTGGCAGCTAAAAACAACTCCCGTTCATTCATGTTGAGCACGCCGGCCTTGACGCAACTGGACAAAATGTCTTGAAATACTGCGACCATTTCAAGCTCTTTATTTAATACGTATTGCATTGCCTCTTTCGGTAATGACTTCGTTTCCTGATACATAATGGTAAATTCGTCGAACATACTATCAATGAGCAGAAAGTATTGACGGATCGCCTCTCGAAGCGAGTCTATTGTGCCCGCATTTGTTGGAAAGTGAGATAGGCGATTCATTACTTCATTGAAAATGCTATCACATACTAAATAAAGCACGTCTTCTTTCGTACGAATATATTCATACAGTGTTCCGATACTGAATCCTGCAGCTTTGGCAATTTCTCTTGTTGTCGCTCGATGAAAGCCTTTTTGACGAAATAAATCAACACCTGCACGCACAATTTGTTTGCGCCGTACTTCGATTAGACTTTCATCTTTGACAGATGTCTCTACACGAATTTTATCTGTCATGTATTACTTCGTTAACATACGCGAAATTACAAGGCGTTGAATTTCTTGTGTACCTTCGTAAATTTGTGTAATTTTCGCGTCACGCATGAAGCGCTCTACCGGATAATCTTTCGTATAACCGTACCCACCGAAAATTTGTACAGCTTCCGTTGTAACACTCATTGCTGTATCCCCTGCCATTAACTTTGCCATCGCAGAAGCTTTTCCGTATGGAAGGTCATTTGATTCTAACCAAGCTGCTTGATACGTTAGTAAACGTGATGCTTCTGTTGCTGTTGCCATATCTGCAAGTTTGAATGATACACCTTGATTTGCAGCAATCGGCTTACCGAACTGTACGCGCTCTTTTGCGTATTCTACTGCTGCATCTAGCGCACCTTGTGCAATCCCTACCGCTTGAGCCGCAATACCATTACGGCCACCGTCTAACGTTTTCATCGCAATGATAAACCCTTCGCCTTCTTCGCCAAGTAAGTTTTCCTTTGGTACACGGCAGTTTTCAAACATAATTTCTGTCGTTGGAGACGAACGAATACCTAGTTTCGATTCTTTCTTCCCTACTGAGAAACCTGGGAAGTCCGCTTCTACGATAAACGCTGAAGTTCCTTTATGTTTTGATTCTGGATCTGTTACAGCAAATACAACATAAATATCTGCAACACCACCGTTTGTAATGAAGATTTTAGAGCCGTTTAAAATGTAGTCATCGCCGTCTTTCACAGCATATGTTTTCATACCGCCTGCATCAGAACCAGAATTAGGCTCAGTTAAGCCGTAAGCACCGATTTTTTTACCTTCAGCCATTGGACGAAGATATTTTTGCTTTTGCTCTTCGTTACCAAATTTGTAAATCGGCCAACCTGCAAGCGATGTATGTGCTGATAAGGTAACGCCTGTTGATGCACAAACACGTGATAACTCTTCTACTGCGATACAGTATGCAAGGTAGTCAAAGCCTGCTCCACCGTACTCTTCTGGCCACGGAATCCCTGTTAGTCCAAGCTCTGCCATTTTATCGAAAATTGCGCGGTCAAATGTTTCATTTTCATCACGCTCTGCTGCTGTTGGTGCTACTTCATTAATTGCGAAATCGCGAATCATTTCGCGTAATTGCTCATGTTCTTCTGAAAGTTGAAAGTTCATTTCTCAAAATCCCCTTTTCTTAAAATGAAATTTATTATAGTAAGGTGTTAAAAACCTTGGACTAACTCATTAAATGTTTACTAATTACAAGACGTTGAATTTCCGATGTACCTTCGTAAATTTCCATTACTTTTGCATCGCGGAAATAACGTTCTACCGGATAATCTTTCGTATAGCCGTAGCCACCGAAAATTTGTACGGCATCAATTGCTACATCCATCGCTGTTTTAGAAGCAAATAATTTTGCCATTGATGCTTCCTTGCCACATGGCAGGCCTTTTGAACGAAGATCTGCTGCACGGTACACAAGTAAGCGGGCTGCTTCAACCGCTGTTGCCATATCCGCTAATTTGAAGCCAACACCTTGATTTGCTGCGATCGGCTTGCCGAATTGGATACGTTCTTTCGCATAATTCGTTGCTGCCTCGAGTGCTGCCTCTGCTGTACCAAGTGCTTGTGCGGCAATTCCGATACGACCAACATCTAAGTTGGCCATTGCGATTTTAAAGCCCTCGCCTTCGACACCTAATAAGTTGGCAGCCGGTACAACCATGTTTTCAAACGTTAGTTGTACTGTACGAGAACCGTGAAGCCCCATTTTATGTTCGTCTTTACCAATAATTAAACCTGGCGTGCCTTTTTCAACAATAAACGCTGAAATGCCGCGAGAACCTTGTGACGGATCTGTAGAAGCAAAAACAATATATACTTCCGCTTCTCCACCATTTGTAATAAACACCTTTGAACCATTAATGACGTAGTTGTCGCCATCTTTTACCGCACGCGTTTTTAACGACCCTGCATCACTACCTGCATTTGGCTCTGTTAAACAAAAGGCACCTAAATACTCGCCACTTGCTAATTTCGGTACGTATTTTTGCTTTTGTGCCTCATTACCGAAATAAAGAATTGGATTCGTCCCTACAGATGTATGTACAGACAAAATAACACCAATAACGGCACTTACTTTTGACAATTCATTAATCGCAATAATGTATGACGTAAAATCCATTTCAGAGCCGCCTAGACTTTCTGGAGCCGTTGTACCCATTAAGCCAAGCTCACCCATTTTCTTCAAAATTTCACGTGGGAATTGTCCCTCTTCTTCCATTCGCTCAATAAATGGTTCAATTTCTGTCTTTGCGAAATCACGGACCATATCGCGAATCATTTCTTGCTCTTCTGTGAAGCGTAATTCCATGACGTGCACCCCTTATTCGTAAACGTAGAAACCGCGACCTGATTTTTTACCTAACCAGCCTGCTGCCACATATTTGCGTAGTAATGGACATGGACGGTATTTCGAATCACCAAGTCCTTCATGTAAAATTTCCATAATATACAGGCAAGTATCTAAGCCGATAAAGTCTGCGAGCGTTAATGGTCCCATCGGATGATTCATACCTAGCTTCATCACATCGTCGATTGCTTCTTTCGTAGCAACCCCTTCGTATAATGTGTAAATTGCCTCGTTAATCATCGGCAGTAAAATACGGTTCGATACGAATCCAGGGAAGTCATTTACTTCAACCGGCGTTTTATCAAGCTTACGTGTCATCTCTTCCACCGCTTCGTATACTTCGTCTGCCGTTGCCAATCCGCGAATAATTTCGACAAGCTTCATGACCGGTACCGGATTCATAAAGTGCATACCAATTACTTGTGCCGGACGGTTTGTCACTGCTGCAATCTCTGTAATTGGTAAACTTGAAGTATTTGTTGCTAAAATCGCGTCTTTCGGTGCGATTTCATCTAGCTGTTTAAAAATCGACTGTTTAATTTCCATATTTTCAACTGCTGCTTCGATCACGATATCTACATCAGCTGCATCTTGTAATTCAAGTGACATTGTAATGCGGCTAAGAATAGCTTGTTTTTCTTCTTCTGTTTTACGTCCTTTTTCCACGTCACGTGATAAATTTTTCGTGATAACGCCTAGACCACGCTCGAAAAATTCCTGCTTCATGTCGTTTAGTTTCACATCAAAGCCAGCTTGTGCACATACTTGCGCAATACCTGAGCCCATTTGTCCTGCGCCGATTACCATTACTTTTTGAATTGTCATTGTCCATCCCCCTGTTTTGCTACTTCAATCATTACCGCATCCCCTTGACCGCCACCTGAGCAAATGGCTGCGATGCCAATGCCACCGCCGCGACGTCTTAACTCATACGCAAGTGTTAAAATAATACGTGCTCCACTCGCTCCAATTGGGTGACCGAGTGCAACTGCACCACCATTAACGTTTACTTTCTCTTCTGTTAACCCTGCGATTTGATTACTTACTAACGCAACTGCAGCAAACGCCTCATTAATTTCAACTAAATCGATGTCGTCAAGCGTTTTACCTGTTTTCTTTAATAGCTCATTAATAACTAACCCCGGTGTTTGCGGGAAGTCTTTTGGCGCTACCCCGATTTCTGCATGCCCTAAAATTGTTGCTAACGGTTGTCGTCCTTCTTTTTGTGCACGCTCCTCACTCATTAATACAACCGCACATGCCCCGTCATTTACGCCCGGTGCATTGCCTGCTGTAATCGTACCGTCCTTGCCGAATGCTGGACGTAAATTTGCAAGCGTTTCCAAAGTTGTATTCGGTCGAATTACTTCATCTTTGTCGACAACGACTGGCTCACCTTTACGTTGCGGAATTTCCACTGGCACGATTTCCTGTGCAAACTTATTAACAGAAGCCGCTGCTAGTTGGTGGCTACGTTCAGCCCATGCATCTTGCTGCTGGCGAGTAACGTTAAACTCATCCGCTGTCGCATTACCGTATGTGCCCATATGCGGATTTTTTGGATCAAAAGAGCAAGAAAGACCGTCAAATACCATCCCGTCCACTACACTTGCATCTCCCATGCGTAAACCAAAGCGTCCTTGCGGTAAATAATACGGTGCATTCGACATCGATTCCATACCGCCAGCGACAATCACCTCTTCGTCCCCTAAACGAATCATTTGACTGCCAAGCGTGATACTGCGCATTCCAGAAGCACATACTTTATTAATTGTTTCCGTTTTTACATTCCACGGAATACCTGCTTTACTTGCTGCTTGTCTTGATGGGATTTGCCCTTGCCCTGCTTGCAATACCGTTCCGATTATGACTTCTCCCACATCACTCGGAGTAACGTTCGCCTTTTCCAGTGCAGCTTTAATCGCAATACTACCTAAGTCACTCGCTTGTAAGCTTGCAAGTGCACCGCCAAACTTACCAAATGGCGTACGTGCCCCGTCTAAAATGACTACTTTATTCAATCAACAACACCCCTTTGTTTCTGATTGAGTTTATGTATTTTATTTTGCCTATTACAGAGCGAATCGACTGAACGCTCGCTCAGTTTTATTGCAAAAAAATAACAAAAACTGTTATTACAATAAAATATACTAAATAGTGCGAACATTTTCAAACATTTTTTAAAATTTTAAAAATTTAGTAGCTTTCGCGATTAAAACTTGGATATTTTTGCTATATTGATTGTATGACAGATTTAGGGGGATGAACATGACGATGAAACAAAGCGGTTCCATCATCATATGCTGCTTGTTGTTTTTATGCAGCTTTATAACACCTGCTAGCGCAAAAACAGCAGTTGCTTTCGACGAACAGTGGAGCCGTACACTTGACTATAGTTTATATACAGCAATGCCAACATCAATTGGCGATATTTTAGCTGTCAGCTATACAGCGGATGAGGAACAGTTACTTTTTGATTTTTATAAGTTAAACCGCGATAACGGAAAGATTATGAAAAAACTTTTATTAAAAAGCGGTGATTTATTTCCGTTCAAATCAGATGATGGCCAAGCTTATTTAATGTTTTATGATACAAATTTAAAGAGCTTATTATTATATGATGAAAATTTAAATATCGTTTGGTCATTTGATGGTGAACATTATGTTAGTTTATTAGATCAGGCGATGTATTGGGAAATCGTTGAAGATCGCTTTTATTTTTATGATGGCTGGAATATCGGACCAATGCTCGCCTTTGATTTAGCTGGAGAAGAAATTGTGCTACCGATTGTCACATATGACCGACCACAATTAATGCCTTGCGCGGGCGAGGGATTTTGTCCAGAAGTAGCAACTGTTGACGTGCATATACAAGATACGATGCGCAATATTGATCGTACGGTAACACTAGCACCTAACTTCCCTGAAGACCATATTGTGAATTTTGTTTCAGTATTTGTCTATAACTGGGAGCGTTATTTTGACGTCGAATCTTATAAAAAAGTGGAATTTAAAAAACCAGACCGCTACATGATGTATATTAATTCTGTTCATAAAACAGATGAAACACAAATTACGCATCGTTTTATCGAGTTTAATGCACAAGGGGAAATTGTAAAAGAACTTGAATTTGCTAAAGATGAACTGTATTATGATTTCTTTTCGACAGGAGATCGTTTTGCATTTTCCTATCAGGATGACTATTTGCTAATCGATTTACATACGATGGAAATGTCCAGGGCAAAGCTAGATAGCAACATTGCCTATTCATCTGATTACGAGTATCCAACGTATTTAATGACAGACAAATCGTTTTATTTATTTAATGAAGGCTATGCACTTGGGAAAAAATTCACGCGTCTTAACGATGAACGGGATTTACTTACGATTTTAAAAAACTATGTATTCCTACATAGCTTTAATAAAGAAATAGCTACTTTAGCTTATGATGCAAAAACAGCTCAAGTAGTAGGAAATGCAAAGCAGGCAATTGATTTTCTTGATATTGAGGAAACAGGGAAAATTTTAGCTCATAATTATAACGTACAGGATTATTCTTATACGCTGACAATGATTAAACCTGCTCAAATACCGACATATGCGAAAAATAAAACATGGACGCTTACATTTAGTCAGCCCATTGATCCACGTTCCTTAAATGACAATACGATTTACGTTTTAAATGCAGCTGGTGAACGTGTTAAAGATGTGAAGTTTTCAGCGGACGGTAAAAAAGCCTTTGTCCATGCCCCAGAAAACGGCTATACATCAGGTGAAACTTATACACTCGTGATGACAGAGGCAATTAAATCCGCTACCGGTCGCACTGTAACAAGTCGTCAAACGAAGACGTTTAAGATTAAATAAGTGTCCCCTTGAGAAGCATTTCATTAAATACAATCCGTCATTTTGTTCGATTTCGAATAAAAATGACGGATTTTTTTATCTCTTAAACGGATAGGCTTGTGTTCTGTGCGGTTGCCAGTCTATTTCGTGCGGATAGACCTTGTTTTGTGCGTTTATCAATCTCTTTTGTGCGGATAGGTCTTTGTTTTGTGCGGTTGCCAGTCTCTTTTGTGCGGATAGACACTTGTGTTGTGCGT
>JBJEFO010000097.1:0-5168 GCA_051874135.1 Lysinibacillus sp. | reverse complement strand
TATCTGAAATTATTATAGTTGAATACTTGTACTTTTAGGATTGACATTATTTGTTCAATCCTTTTTTGTATGGAAAAGTGCATAATTTCTCCTTAAATTTGAAAGCAAACTGTAAAATTAGTTGTTCATATGGAGTGATATAATTCAATTTGTTCGAACGAGTAAAGAGAGCATAAACAATAGCTATTTGTCAGTTTCAACCGTTTTATAGTATTAGGAGGATTTATTAATTGAACAAAAAGTTAAGAAGTTACGCTTTGACTGGAACTTCTGTGTTGTTGATTTCAACGCTTTTATTCGGGTCACAAGCCTCTGCAAATACTTTGAATAGTTTAAAAGATAAACAATTCGAGGTAGAGCAAAAAAAGACAGAATTAAATAGTGAAATTAAAGAAAAAGAGAAAGATATCCAGGCGAATCAGACTAAACAAGAAAAATTATTAGAGCAAATATTTGAACTGAATAAGAAAATTACTACAACTGAGGATAATATCATTAAATTAAGCAATGATATTAACCTAACAAATGAAGAGATTGAAGATTTGCAAAGTGAAATAAAAGAGTTAGAGGAAAAAATCGCAAGTAGAGATGAGTTATTAAATGAGCGTGTACGTGCAGTTCAGATAAGTGGAGGTTCAATTAGTTATCTGGATGTATTATTAGGGGCAAATAGCTTTATAGACTTTATTGATCGATTTTCTGCTGTTTCTACGTTAATGAAGGCAGATCGCAGTATAATGGCCGAACAAGCAAGTGATAAAGAATCACTAGAGAAAAAAGAATTGGAATTAAACGACAAGCTTGCGTTGCTAAAGAAAAATCATGGTGAATTGATATCTTTAAAAGCAACATTAGATAGTCAAAAAGTAAGCAAAACAACTTTAATCGATCAGTTAGAAGCTGAACAGGAAAAACTGAAAAATTCAAAAGCAACTTTAGAAGCGGAATACGAAGAAGTCCATGAAATAAGTAAAGATTTAGAAGCTAAAATTATTGCTGAACAACAACGTATGGCCGAGTTGGCACGTCAAGAAGAAGAAAAAAAACAAAATGAAAATAATAATAACAATGCAGGTTCAACAAATCTACCTACAACATCAAGTGGTACGTGGACAGCTCCTACAAAGGGTAGATTCACATCTGGTTATGGTTGGAGAAATCTAGGTGGAAGAGAGTTCCATTATGGTGTAGATGTTGCAAATTCAATAGGTACGCCTATCGTTGCTGCAGCTGATGGGGTAGTTTCATATGCTGCCCCACTGAGTACATTCGGAAATGTAGTAATGATTACACATTCAATTAACGGTCAAATCATGACAACGGTTAGTGCACATATGAATTCAATAGGTGTAAAGGTTGGTCAAACGGTTTCAAAAGGACAAGAAATCGGAAAGATGGGTATGACTGGTCGTGTAACGGGTCCACATTTACATTTCGAAGTACACATTGGTACTTGGGCGGGGCAAAAAGTTGGTCATGTTAATCCGTTAAGATATGTTTCATTTTAATTAAGCTTAAACATCCTTAAATTCATTTTGGAAAATGATATCCAGATGAATTTAAGGTTTTTTTATACATTTTGATGAACATGATAAAGCAAAAACTGAACATGCTAACCCTAAAATGATAGTACCGATTATGTTACCGATGCAATATAGGAGGAAATTGAATGGGACACAATCATGAACATACACATGGCGGAAATAAAAAAACGCTTTTAATTGCATTTATTATCATTACAGGGTACATGATTATTGAAGCGATAGGTGGAATTATTACTAACAGTCTTGCCCTTTTATCTGATGCTGGTCATATGCTTAGTGATTCAATTTCACTAGCTATAGCATTAATCGCTTTTACTTTAGGAGAAAAGGCAGCCAATAGTAAAAAAACGTTTGGCTATAAACGATTTGAGGTACTAGCAGTAGTGTTAAATGGTGTCACATTAGTACTTATTGCAGTATTTATTTTTTATGAGGCAATTCAGCGCTTTATGTACCCCCCTCAAGTAGCCTCTACGGGGATGTTAATAATCGCAATTATAGGGTTATTAATAAATATTGTTGTTGCATGGATTATGATGCGCGGTGGGGATACAAAAGAAAACTTGAATTTAAGAGCGGCTTATTTACATGTAATTAGCGATATGCTTGGTTCGATAGCAGCAATTATAGCAGCACTATTAATTATGTTTTTTAATTGGAGCTGGGCTGATCCAGTCGCAAGTGTCATTGTTGCGATTCTCGTTTGTATAAGTGGAGTGAGGGTGACAAATTCTGCAATTCATATTTTAATGGAAGGTACCCCATCTAATATGGATTTAAATGAAATTATTAAAATGATAGAAAATGTAAAAGGAATAAAACGTATCTATGATCTACATGTATGGACAATAACGAGTGGGCAAAATGTGCTCTCATGTCATGCAGTAGTAGATGGCTCATTAACAGTAAACGATACGGGAGAAATTTTACTAAACATCAAACGTGAGTTGGAACATATGGGAATTCGACATATGACAATTCAAATGGAAAGTGAAGAAAACACGCATTTCTATAAGCATAAACATTAGCGGTGAAAAAAGACATTTGTATATAAAAATATCTGCAGTTAAAACACCGACCATTGTACGAAGTGTCTTAACTACAGATATCATTTTAGCTAGTCGTTTCTTTTTGATGGTTCATTAATTTTTTCGTTGTTGGGTCTTTCCACATCATTGCAATGACTAACCCCGCGATAATGACAACCGTACCGAAATAGAACGGGTAGTTAATATCGATATCGAACATAATTCCTCCAATAATGGGACCGAGTACATTCGCTAGAGACGTGAAGAATGAGTTCATTCCGCCGACAAAACCTTGGTCGTTTCCAGCAATGCGTGAGAGATACGTCGTCACTGCTGGACGAATTAAGTCAAAGCCGATAAATACTGTAAACATTACGAGCATAATTGTCCAATACGAACTTACGACTGTCACTGCAAACACTAGTACAGCCGAGATAATTAAACTAATACGTACTAATTTAATTTCGCCAAGTCCCTTCATTAGACCATCAAATAGGAGGACTTGACAAATCGCCCCTATAATTGCCCCACCAGTAATAGCAATCGCGATGTCGGTTGGTGTAAATCCAAACTTATGGTCTACAAATAGCGCAAAGAATGACTCGAATGCCGCTAACCCAAAGGATGCAACAAATATCACGATAAAGGCAATTAAAAATTTCGGCATTAAAATTTTACTTAAGCTATTTTGACCAGCTGTTTCTAGCTCTTGCTCAGGCTCCTCTAGGCGTTCAGGTTCCTTTAACAGAATTTGAGATAAAATCGCTGCGACAACGCCGAGTATACCGGCTGCATAAAACGGAACACGTATCCCAAAATCCGCTAAAAAGCCGCCAATACCTGGTCCGATAATGAAACCAGTACTAATCGCTGCCGACATGTAGCCAAGTGCTTTCGGGCGCGTATCAAGCGTCGTAATATCTGCGATAAATGCTGTAACTGCGGGCATAATGAATGCTGCACTTACGCCACCTAAAATCCGCGAGATAAATAATACTTCGACTGTTTTACCTAAACCAAATAAAAATTCGGAAAAGCCGAATATGAATAATCCGAGTACAATCATAATTTTTCGACCAAAATGGTCAACAGCCTTTCCTGCAAACGGAGAAACGACTAATTGTGTTAATGCAAACGCTGCTGTTAAATAGCCGACAACTGTCCCACTAATCGATAGCTCATTCATTAACGTCGGTAGAACTGGAATGACAAGACCAATTCCTAAAAACGCAATAAATAGATTCATAAGTAACAAGCTAAGCGTCACTTTTTGCTTCTTTGCCATGCTAAAAACCTCTACTTCCTTATTTAAGAACACAACAAAGTATAAACCCTACAGTTACTGTAGAGTCAAGTGGCGGGTTTATATTTTCAAGTAATTTTCACTTTTAGCTCAACAATGTAATCTATCGTTTCATTCTGCGAAAAATTCATAGGCATATACACTTCGTATACAGGTGATTGTGGTTCTTTAACAGCATTGAATAGCTTTTTGTAAGCGTTAAAATACGGTTCGCCATTTTCGAATAAAAATGCTATGCTAGCATATTTTCCTTCTGACATGATGAGTATATTTTCGTCTTCGTTTACAAGTTCTACGTAACGTTCTGTTAATAACGGTGTAAATAAGTAATCATAGTATATTTGGTCGATTGTTTCATAATCTTTCAATTCGTAAATACCGCCATATTTACTAATTATTGTACCTTCGCGCTCTACCGTTTTTGTAAGTGAACTAAAGTATTGGTCTGGCATATTTAAGACGTTTAAATTTTCCGTTTTAATGGCGATCAAACGCTGTGTAGTCACATTTGTTTCATATACTTCATTGTAAACGGGAATATTAATTTGTTCAGTGAGTAGCTCTTTTGTTTTCAATAGCGCTTGCTGTACTTCTAGCATCCGTTGTACTTTTTGTTCAACTATTTGCTCCTGCTCCGTTAAAAATTCGAGTAGCTGCGCGGGCGTTAACGACTGTGCATATTTAATACTTTCAAGCGGCGTGCCTATATACTTTAACGATTTAATTAAATCGAGTTGATAAATTTGTGAATCGCTATAATAGCGATAATTCGTTTGTGGATCGACATAAGCTGGCTTAAATAAATCAATTTGATCGTAATAATGTAACGTCCGAACTGGCAAATTTGTCATTTTTGATATTTCGCTTACGGTTAAATAATTTTTCTTCATATATAATGGTACCTCTCTTCGTATCATTATATCAAAATCGTCCTGCTTCTTGTAAAAACACGAAGATGCTATACAATGTTTGATTAATCTCAGTTAGTATCTACTTAAAGGATGAAAAGTATAACTTTGGAATTTTGTAGCTTTCGCATAATACCTTCTATAAAATATTCGCTTAAGTAATCTTGCTCTATGCAACTTCCAACATACAAAATAATTTTGTTTAAAAGAGAGATTAGTGGTTGTAAAAAATGTACCTAGAAATTTTGCTCGCAAATTTGATAATACGAGTGAAATTTTTTTCGTTCAATTATTGAAGCGTAAATTTTTTTGCTCGAAAAAGCCCAATTGGCGGAATCGATATACGACTTAATTATAAATAAGCGACATTTGTTAGGTCTATATA
>JBJEFO010000096.1:0-5170 GCA_051874135.1 Lysinibacillus sp. | reverse complement strand
AAACAATTTCGTTGACATCATACCTAATGGGGTATATAGTAGGTGATGTAGAGCACAACAAATAATAAAAGTCGCAAAGAGAGCGGCTATTTATTTTCGATAAAATAATACCCCTGTTGGTATAAAGGAGAGTTAAATGGAAAAGAAAAGAACGACGATTGTATTGTTTAGCGGAGATTATGATAAGGCAATGGCGGCGTACATTATTGCGAATGGTGCAGCGGCTTATGACCACGAAGTAACGATATTCCACACATTTTGGGGAATTAATGCACTGCGAAAACAGCAACCTGTAGAAGTGAAAAAAGGATTCCTTGAAAAAATGTTCGGTAAGATGATGCCGCGTGGTGCAGAGAAGCTTGGATTATCTAAAATGCAAATGATGGGCATGGGACCGAAAATGATTAAGCACGTAATGGCAAAGCATAACGCTTTAACATTAACGCAATTAATCGAGATGGCGCAGGAGCAAGATATTAAAATGGTATCATGCACGATGACAATGGATTTACTTGGCTTACAAAAAGAGGAACTATTAGATGGCGTGGAATATGCTGGTGTTGCGGCATATTTAGCAGATGCTGAAGATGGCAACGTAAACTTATTTATTTAAGCGCAACGTGAAATTTTTTTTTAAGAAAAATAATACCCTATATCGTATGGAGGATGAATAGATGATTAAAGCAGACGTACAGTTAGATGCAAAAGGCTTAGCTTGTCCGATGCCGATTGTGAGAACAAAAAAGGCGATGAATGACTTACAAGACGGTCAAGTATTAGAAGTGCAAGCAACGGACAAAGGATCAAAAGCAGATTTAGCAGCTTGGGCAAAAACAGTTGGACACCAATATATTGGTACACATGAGGAAAACGGTGTGTTATATCATTACATTCGCAAATGTAATCCAGAGCAATCAGCAGCAGTCGAAAAACAATTTGAGCAAACAATTACGAATGAAGAAATTACATCTCGTGAAGGTCTTGTGTTAGATGTCCGTGAAGCGGCAGAATATGCATTTGGTCACGTACCGGGCGCAAAATCGATTCCGATGGGCGAGTTAGAAGCGCGTTTAGCTGAGCTTGATCAAGATCAAGAAATTTATGTAATTTGCCGTACAGGCACACGTTCTGATATGGCAGCGAAAGTTTTAGCTGATAAAGGTTTCAAAAAAGTATATAACGTTCTACCGGGTATGAGTGAGTGGAACGGTGAATTAGAGAAAGAGGTTGAGTAATATGTCAAACAAAGTAGCAATTATCGCAGCGAACGGTGGCATGTTCGATGCATACAAAGTATTCAATATCGCAACAGCAGCAGCAGCTTCTGAAAAAGAAGTAGCGATCTTCTTCACATTCGAAGGATTAAATTTAATTCATAAACAAGGCATGCATGCATTAGAAATGCCAGCAGGTAAAGAACACTTCGCAGAAGGATTTGCTAAAGCAAATGTACCAGCAATTCCACAACTTGTTGAAATGGCACAAGAACTTGGCGTTAAATTCATCGCTTGTCAAATGACAATGGATGTAATGGGCTTAACGAAAGAAGATTTTGTTGATGGTATCGAAGTTGGTGGCGCAGTAACATTCTTAGAGTATGCAAAAGATGCAGCACCAACATTAACTTTTTAATTTTATACAGAACGATGCAGTGGAGAGGTATTCTCTACTGCATAAAAAATCGAAAAATTAATACCTACGGGGGTAATTGAAGATGACAGTAAACAAATGGACAGCAGCAGATGTTGCTCGTAAAGTAATCGACAATAAAGAGTTATTCATTTTAGATGTTCGTAATGCAGATGCATTTGAAGATTGGAAAATTGATGGACACAAATTTGAGTATTTAAATATTCCTTACTTTGAATTACTTGACGGTGTGGATGAAATTTTAGAAAAAATCCCAACGGATAAAGATGTATTAGTTGTTTGTGCGAAAGAAGGCTCTTCGATCATGGTAGCAGAAATGCTTTCAGATGCTGGGCGTGAAGTAGCATACCTTGAAGGTGGTATGAAATCTTGGTCTATGTACCTTGAGCCAATTAAAGTAGGCGACTTAAAAGATGGCGGTGAATTATATCAATTCGTACGTTTAGGTAAAGGTTGTCTTTCTTACATGGCGATTTCTGAAGGCGAAGCAGCGATTATCGACGCAGTTCGTTTCACAGAGGTATTCACAAACTTTGCAAAAGAAAAAGGCGTAGAAATTAAGCACGTATTTGATACACACTTACACGCAGATCACATCTCTGGTGGTCGTCACATTGCAGCTGAAACAGGCGCAACATACTACTTACCACCAAAAGATGCAGAGGAAGTCGTATTCGAATATACAGCATTAGAAGACGGCTTAACAGTAAAATTAGGTGCTTCTGAAATTGAAGTAGGTGCACTTTACTCACCAGGTCATACAATCGGTTCAACATCATTTGTGATCGATTCAAAATATTTATTAACAGGTGATATTTTATTCATCGATTCAATCGGTCGTCCGGACTTAGCTGGCTTAGCAGAAGACTGGGTTGGTGATTTACGTGAAACACTTTATAAGCGTTACCGTGAATTAGCAGAAGACTTAATCGTGTTACCTGCTCACTTCATGATTATTGAAGAGTTAAATGAAGACGGTACAGTAGCGAAACGTTTAGGTGACCTGTTTGCAGAAAACCACGGCTTAAACGTAGAAGACGAGGAAGTATTCCGCAAAATGGTAACAGACGGTCTGCCACCACAGCCAAACGCGTACCAAGAAATTCGTCAAGTAAACATGGGTAAAATTACGCCAGATAACGACGAGCAAACGGAAATGGAGATTGGGCCAAATCGTTGCGCTGTACGCTAACGGGTGATTGTCTATTATTGATTTGAAATTGTCTATAAACAGTTTCAAATTGTCTATTAACGCAGAAGAAATGTCTATTATGACTGAAAAATTGTCTATTATCACTAAAGAAATGTCTATTAACGGGCAAACAAAAAGGAGATTCAATATATGAACATTACAAAAACTTTAGATGCAAAAGGCTTAGCTTGTCCAATGCCGATCGTACGTACGAAAAAGGCAATCGATACAATCAACTCTGGTGAAGTACTAGAAGTATTAGTAACAGATAAAGGTGCTTTAAATGATTTCACAGCATGGGCAAAAGCTGGTGGCCACACAATTTTAGAACAAAAAGAAGAAGCAGGCGTACTTTACTTCTACATCCAAAAAGCATAATTAATCAAATAGCGAGTAGCACCGTCTACTCGCTTTTTCACTATCAGAAAGAAGGAAAATAAATGGATTTTTCACTCACATTTATCGTTGTTATCTTTGCTCTCGGGTTTATTGGATCGTTCCTATCGGGGATGCTAGGTGTTGGCGGCTCGATTATTAAATATCCGCTATTACTGTATATTCCACCGATGTTTGGGCTTGTCGCGTTTTCAGCCCATGAAGTTTCAGGGATTAGTGCCGTGCAAGTTTTCTTCGCATCGATTGCGGGGGTATGGGCATATCGTAAAGGTGGCTATTTAAATAAAGATCTAATCATCTACATGGGCGGCTCGATATTAATCGGTAGCTTTATCGGTAGTTACGGCTCAGGCTTTTTATCTGAAAACGCCGTGAATATCGTTTATGGTACTTTAGCGTTAATTGCTGCTGTTATGATGTTTATTCCGAAAAAACAAGTGGACGATAAGCCGTTAAATGAAGTTACATTTAATAAACCGTTAGCAGCAGGACTAGCTTTAATCGTTGGGGTTGGCTCAGGGATTGTCGGAGCAGCGGGTGGCTTTTTATTAGTACCGATTATGTTAACAGTACTCCACATTCCAACACGTATGACAATTGCAACAAGTTTAGCTGTCACGTTTATTTCATCTATCGGTGGTAGTGTCGGAAAACTTATTACAGGTCAGGTCGATTACTGGCCGGCATTTATTATGATTATCGCAAGTATTATTGCAGCGCCACTTGGGGCAAAAGCAGGTAAGAAAATGAATACTAAAGTACTGCAAATCATTTTAGCTGTCATGATTGCCGCAACTGCTATTAAAATTTGGATTGATATTTTAATGTAGAAACATTGAATAGAGGAAGTTTCAGGAGCGAATCGCTCATGAAACCTCCTCTTTTTTACAATATAATGAAAAGCGAGGGAGTAGGGGGGATACTATTTATGACATATATTGATATAGGCAATGCTACATTACCTGCTTTATGGGTTAGTGTAGTAGTCGCTTTACTGCTGTTATCATTTTTCTGCCGCAAAAATAAGCGAATGAAAGATTTAACGGATGTTGTGTTTACTTATGTACTTGTATGGAAACTAAGCTATATTCCATTATCATTTTCAGCCTTTATCGCCGCACCACTATCCGTTTTGTACTTTAGTGGCGGTCAAATCGGACACGTGCTAGGCGTAATAGCAGGAGCGATGCAGCTATACAGAAAACGCAATATAGATGAGGATTTATTGAACGTATGGGGCAAGCTTTTTGTCATGATCTTTGTTGTGCATGCACTTTTAGTAAAGGAATTGCCGATTTTAATTCTAGGTGCTGTGATGTTAGTCATTTGGTGGCGGAAACCGACGATGCTAGCACATGTACTAACGGTATTTTTCCTGCAGCTAGCGACAGAGTGGTCTAGTGTAACAGTCATTACGTATGTATTAGGTGTAGTTGTTATGTACGGCTGGATGAAATATAAGCAGCAACTAAGCTCTTTTATCGTGCAAGTCGTTGTCGTAACGATGGTGGCGATCATGATTCAGCAAACATTACCAGAGCAAACAAAAGTAAGCGCCGAACAGCGTGATTTCACATTAGAAACGTTTGATGGACAGACCGTATCATTATCTGACTATAAAGGGAAAGTCGTTGTCCTTAACTTTTTTGCGACGTGGTGTCCACCGTGCAAAGCCGAGATGCCTCATTTACAAGCATTCCATGAACAAGCGCCGGATGATGTCGTGTTGTTAGGCGTTAATTTAACGAAACGAGATGACGGACTAGATGTACTTGAGCAGTTTTTACATGATTATGAAGTAACATATCCGGTTTTATTAGATCAGCAAGATGAAGTCGGTGATTTATATGAAGTACTATCTATTCCAACTACGTATATTCTGAATGAAGAAGGGCGTCTAGTAGAACGAATTGTTGGCCCTGTCGATGCAGC
>JBJEFO010000095.1:0-5188 GCA_051874135.1 Lysinibacillus sp. | reverse complement strand
CCGCATTTCGGTGTTGAACCAATCGGACTTTTAGGGACAGTTGATCTCCCACTTATCCGCTTTGTTTTACGCATCGGCTTGAAGTGGGAGTCTTACTGTCCTTTATGAAGTCAGATAAAAACACACCATCAAAAAAACCCGTACATTTTCATGTACGGGGCGATTTTTAAGCATAATCAAATAGACGTTTAAATAGTCATTTTAAAAAAACGTCTCTTTTTCCTTCTCCCATCCAGACTATACTGTCGGCTTTGGAGTTTCACCAAATCCACCGGAACATATATAAAATACATTACGGGTCACGGACTAAGAACTAATGTTCATCACCGCCGGTTGGGAATTTCACCCTGCCCCGAAGGAATACCTATTCGATTGTTATCAATATAGCATAGTTTTATATATATTTTTTTATTGAAATATTATACGGTTCTAAATCTCATTGATGGAAAATCGTACTTCCCTCACTCAGAGTCTTCCTCTTCCTCATCGACAAATAAAGTAAGGATGGAATCTAGCGGTTCTGTTCCATTGGCAACCGAATTTACTTTATCAAGATATTGCTCACTAATTAAATGTTTTAGCGGCTGTTCAACTATATTGAAAAACTTAAACGCCTCTATTGCCATCCTATCCCACTCTGAGTAATAGATTAAATAGTCATTCGCAGTCACTTGGGTTCTTGTCGTTCCTTCTTCAGGTACACATTCAAACTCTTCATCCTCACCGACAGCTCCATAATCAGCAGTTAATTGTTCACCAGCTTGAATATCTCTCGCAGCCAGCAGAAAATCATAAGCTGTATCTACACAATTTGCATTGAAGCTATGATTCATATACTTTGCGTGATCCCAATGATGAACATAGACGCCGTCCGTATCTAAATAGGAATATTTATATAAATACTCTTTTCGCAAATCATCAAGACTTTCAATATACTCCTCTGTAAGAATCATATCCAATTCATCCATAATCCAGACAATAGTTCCTTTAGGAATTAATTTTGTTGCAAACACACCAACGCCTATTATTTCACTTACATGCCGAACCTCTGTATCCGGGTGCATCAATTTGCTAATCCCTCCTTAATGTTGAGTTCGTTTTTTCATTGGTTACGCCTTGTTAGATATTCTTAATATGTTTATGTGCACCGTTTATGTTTGGAATAAGCGCTTGTCCTATTTGAGTTAAAAATTACTTTATTGGGGGACATTTTACACATGGATTGGTGTCCCCCTTTTTGATTGTCATATCAATGCTATAGCTCTAAAATATTGTGATTTCCATCATCTATATTTGCACACCTTTTCAAAAATACAAGTAACCATCTAGATTGATAGATGGTTACTAAAGACATTTTTAATCTTTATTCTACTAGTTCATTTGATAAAGTTTTCCGACTGATCCAGTAGCCTTGAATGCTAAAAGTAATTAGTACTGTAAGTAAGAATACTCCGCTAACACCGAGTAGAATTTTATAGTCAAAAACAAGTGCCCCTTCAGGATCTACCAGTGCTAATAACTTGGTAAACGCCGTTCCGATGACTATTCCGATTGCAAGTCCATAAAGAACAAATGACATGACTTGTGACAAAATCAGTTTGATTAAGCCATTCGGTGATAAACCAATTAATCGTTGGATAGCATAGTCCATTCGTTTTCCATAGATTACGTGAAGCAATGTTTGAATAACGCCTAGGCATGTCGCAACAATTAAAACAACTAATACTCCGACAAATAAACTCCAACGCTGATAATACATCCGACTATTTTCTTCCATATACGAGTCGTAGTCAGAAAAGGTTAATGCAGGCCACCTCTCATGTAAAAAGCTCAATGCCTCTATCGTTTGTTCTATATCGGCTGTTTCGACCATAATATCCGTGACGATAATGTTAGACGTTTGTTTCGCAACTTCAGCCGACCAATCAAAATATATATCTGATCCCATATATTTCGGTTCTACAATAGCTATTACTTCTGTTGGTGAAATTTCATCTTCGCGTTGGTAGTCAACATTCCATATGCCTAAACGTATTTCATCTCCAACATTTAGTCCATGTAAAGCCGCAAACTCAGTTGTGATGATCATTCCATTGCTTTGGTTTCCTGAGATATTAGGAATTTCACCAAGTTCAACTAATTGCGAAATATCAACTAGTTCAAAATTGATATCTTGCCACTTATCATTTAAATATAAGCTAGCTAGTAGATGATTACTTCGAGCATATGCATAACTTACAGAAGGCAGGGATTCAATTTCAGTTACAATCGTATTCGTAAAAGATGGATCCCATAAATCATTTTTTATGACAACGGGTGTTTCATAAATATGACCTATATACTCTTTTTCATTTTCCTGAACAGATTTAAGCAGGGTTGTTCCGAAAATTAAAATGACCATTAACCCTATTACACTTAATACAATTGGCATATTCCTCCGTACTTGCGGCATAAGCTGCTGACATGCTAAATAGACCTCCTTACCAAGTAAGATTCTTGCTGGCTGTAAAGCAAACTTTAATAGCAAGCTAAATAGGAACGGTATTAAATAAAGGACAACACTTGTCATTAGTAAACTTCCTAATAAAATGAGTAGAGGGTTCTCCTTTCCTATCCCTAATACCAAAAACAGCATGGCACATATGAATACCACTGCGCTTATGTAGAACTTCTTTTTTGTAAAAAGTAAGGTCACTTCATGGTTTTCCTGAGCAATTTGTAACGGCAGTAGATTCATACTTTTCCTCACCTGCCACTTGCTACAACCATATAAAACGATAAAAATGATTGCTGTAATAACTAACGCAAGTCCTATAGGAAAATCTGTCCGCGCTGGCGGCAGTTGTAACCATTCAACAAGGCGCGGCAGCCATAATTTCACAATTGCTAAACTCAATGCTAAGCCGCCAAGTAAACCAACTATTAAAATAGCATTCAGTTGTATTTGCACGATTTTGGCTACTTGCTTTTTGGTAGCGCCGAGTGTCCGCAGTACCATTAATTGCTCCTTAATTTTAATGAAAACTAATTGGAATGTAGATGTAAGAAGGACCAGAGCTATCATTAGAACAAAAAAGGATAGAACAATCATAAAGATCGATAGTGCTTGAAAATTCATTTTTACAAAATCGTATTCATTTACAACATCGACACGCAATTCATTGTCCAAACTTTTCAACTGCTGCGTTATGTTCTGAGGCATAGCGTTTTTCTCAAGATCTATTAACGTATACATCCCTACTTCTGATTGCTGAAGGGCTAGTAATCTTTGTACGGTTTGATGAGCAAGAATGACACTTTTTACATCTGATGCCCCAACTACAGGTGTCAAAATTTCTTTTACTGTGTAAACCTCATTTTCAATATCCATTTTGTCTCCAACTTGTTTGTCGAACAGCTCAGAAATTTTCTGGGTAATGACTGCCTCATTCTCTTTGAGATTTTCAGAAAAGTGATAGCGACTTTTGACCAATTCATCATTTTCTGCACCGATTGTATAGACAGCATCTAATTGCCCTTCTACCGTTGTATTCGTAATCAGTACAGCAGAAGCAGAGCTTACACCCTCCATTTCTTCAAGTGCTGAAAGTTGCTCGGATGTTACCCATTTTCTTTGGTCAGGATTATATCCAGCAAGCATCTCCGCTTCACCGAATAAGGCATGAATTTCTTCTTCCATTTGAGCTTTGGCATTCCAAATGTACAGTGACATTGTTAAGACTATACATACCGTAACAGTAATAATGCTAACGCTTGTGATAATGTGTGTAGATGCTGCCCGGAATAATTTTAGTGCAATCGTTTTTAGGTTAAACATTCGTTCTCACCTCTTGATATAGCCTTAAACTTAGCTAGAATGGCATCCAAATCTGCTTCTGTTTGTTCATTTTGGTAAGAGTCAACGATTACACCATCATGGAAAAAGAGCACTCGCTTAGCAAAAGTTGCGACATATGGATCATGGGTCACAAGTAAAATCGTTTGTCCTTCGCGTTGAATATCAACAAGCAACTTTAAAATATCATCAGTCGTATTTACATCAAGTGCGCCAGTCGGTTCATCCGCAAGTAAAATGGGCGGCTTTGTAATAATTGCCCTAGCAATTGCAACTCTTTGCTTCTGTCCCCCAGACAACTCATGCGGCCTATGCTTGCGCCAGTTTAAAATGCCTAATTGTTGCATTGTTTGTTCAACACGAAGTTTAATCTCCTTGCTTGGTACATCATTCAAAATGAGTGGCAATGCAATATTATCTTCCACATTTAAATCCTTCAATAAATGAAACGATTGAAAAATAAAACCTATATTCTCTTTTCGAAAGGTAGATGAGATGGGCTCTTTGTAAATTTTATTCGCCTCTTCGCCAAATAAAAAAATGGTTCCAGTCGTCGGTTCATCAATCGCGCTAATCATATTTAACAATGTGCTTTTTCCCGATCCGCTCGTTCCCATAATGGCGACCATTTCACCCTGATAAATCGTACAATGAACATTTTTCAATGCATGGACTTCATGTTCCTTTTGCTTAAATACTTTCGACATGTTCTCAATGCGTAACACTTCTTTTAATCTTGTTTGCGGCACTGGAATCTTTTCTATAACTTCCTTCAACGGATTGAACCCATTCATCGATGTACACCCCCTTCAATTGTTTTCTCAATATTCGCAAACCTCTTCTGATATTCGTTTTGACGGTACCTTCCGGACAATCTAAAATGCCGGCAATTTGATTAACAGAATAATCTTGATAAAAGCGCAACAGCAGTGCCGTTTTATATTTTTCTTCAAGCATGTTGATGGCTCGCCATAAATCCAATTGTTCCTCCAGGTGAATATGCTCCATCATTTGTTTTTCATCAAAGTATGATGGTTCAAACACTTCTATATTTTTCTGCTTAGCTATGTATGACTTGCTACAATTGATTAAAATTCTCATTAACCATGTTGAAAAATATTGATTGTTCTTTAATTGAGCAATCCCTTCAAATGCTCGAATAATTGTTTGTTGGTATATATCAACAGCATCATTTTCATTTTGAACATAAACATAAGCCATTCTATATAGTTTCTCTTGATGCATCTCTATCAATTGATAAAAGGCTTCTTCATCACCGTTTTTGGCTTTTTCAACAAAGAGCTGCTCATCAGCATTAATAGAAAACACCCCCTTCTATCTATTAGACTCTAT
>JBJEFO010000094.1:4374-22432 GCA_051874135.1 Lysinibacillus sp. | reverse complement strand
TCCTTGTTTTATACCATTGTCATAGCTACAAGCGTCGTTAATTCTGCAATCGCCTTTTCTTGTGCTGTCGCACGTTCTTTTAATAATTCGAATTCAGTTTTAGGAATATCCTCAAAAATAGGTTCATGTGGTGTTTTTGTAACATCAATACATACACCATCAGTAAGTTTTAGTTGTTTCCCTACGGGGATTTCCGTCCATAAGAAGGGAACTCCTACAGGTTCTTTAGGTAGGGGTTCTCCTTGTCTAATTGAAATTAATTCGCCATTATTATCGTAAATTATTAATACTTTCATAATTTGCACATCCTTATTCAAATAAAGTAACTCCATAATTGTTCCAATCAGCACCGCTTAACGTTAATGTTACTGTCGTACCACTCTGCGATAAATTTAATACAAGCCCAGTACCGCTACTGTTGTAAAAAAGTCTACCACTAGAATTCATACCGCTATTGTTGTCTATAACGCCAGCAACAGCACCACTAGTATCATATGGCAGTCTTACTAAAACGGCTGTTTTGACAGTAAAATTAACGTCAGTAATAGTCATGGTAGACTTTAAATTACTTGAATTATAAACGAAAGGGCTTTCAATATGTTTCCACCTTTTCCCTCCCATACTCGCCACCGAAGCCGTACCACTTATCCCAAAAATAGATTTACCTGAAACGATATTAGAAGCAATAAAGTTCGAATCAGTCATAATGATAGAACCGAAACCATTAGCGTTTTTACCGGCTTCATAATAGCCCGTATTGGGTTCTACCACAAGACTTCCACCACCATCAGCCTTATAACTTTTTGGATTAGTGTAACCTTGACCTAAAACAGCACGTCCATAGTTTTTAATCATCCCTTCTATAAGTCCTTCTTCTGTTCCAATGGTTTGCCCTTCTAAAACATGTGAAGATGTGGCTGTACCATAGTCCCCACCTTCACCCAACAAGAAAAAAACCGTACCATCATATCTCACTTGATAAATCGCACCAGCTTTTAAATGTCCACTAGCTAAATCACGACCATTTGCTTTTTTGATGGGTTTAGGACCAAGTTCGTTAATCGTAAGTGTAACAGCACCCGTATTCTCCGTTGTATTTTTAAAAGCGACTAACATACCCGGAACGTATGCCGGGACATTGTCTAGTGTCAGCTCGAGTGTATTGGTACCAGTTGCCGTTCCATATACTCCGTGCTTTACTAAGTCTTCCAAATGCATAGTAACTTCACGCTCTAAATCATCAAGACGTTGCTCGATTTCTGTCATGTCACCACCATTTTGCAGTTCTTCTAGGACCTTATAAGTTCGGTTTAAAAGCCAATTCATATATTGAGCAGACGGCTTCATCCCTGGTTCCCAGCCACTTGTTTTTAAACTTTCTGGAGGTTCGACTCCTTCGTTGAGCCAAACCGGTAATTGTTCAGGCATTCATATCCCTCCTAAATTGGTAATTCGTTATCTTGCGCTGGTGAATACACTGCTCCTAAATAGCCACCTATAGACACATCGTTAACGTCACCAAAGCCTTTTTGATTATCTATGTTGTCTGTTAAGTCACCAAATTCAAATGTTCCTGATAACTCAATAGCTTGTACTTTGATACCAGCTGCAACTGTTTTTTGAACAATACGCAAAAAGTTTATTGGATCCATACCAGCTTCGTTAATCTTTTTAAGCGGTAATTCAATTAGTTTTAAAGCTGCCGGTTCTGGCTCAATTTCATCGTGCCATTTTTCAACAATGCGCAATTCAGTAGATGGTACTGATAAAGCAGTAGATAATACACGAATTAATGTATTAATACTTCCATCAGATAGGTTACGAGCGATTTTCGATTTCAAAAGGATACGATATACTTCATCAGTTGCTTTACCACGTGCTTGATTAATATTAGTACCTATATCATCGAGAACAGTTCCTTCTGCATTATCAATATCTCGCCAATCATCAACACGATTTACGGTTTGATTAAGATCTTGCATTTGCTCACTGAAAATACGCATTAACTTTGCAATATTGCTGGTGCTATCCTTTTTAAAATAATCGACAAAGCGTGACAAAATAGTTTTAGTATCAAACATTAATTATCACCTCAATGTCATTTGCATTGATTTGAGCTACTTGACTGATAGAAATTGCAATATTATTCTCTACGAAAGTACTACCATCTGTGCTTAATTTCAGGTCAACATCTGTAACGCCTGGAACTTGTAATATTGAAAACATACCTTTTGCTAATACAACCTTTTCACCCATGTTCAATCCTGCAAATAATTGACTCTCGGTATCTGCACCGCCGATATATTGTACAAGTACATTTTTTACTTTTTTGATACCATCGTTCTCAAAAGTGGTATTCGTATCAATCGTAACTTTTGCGTATAAACGTAATTCATTCGCTCGTGTGAAACGCATTATTTGAGGATTACCGCTGTCATCATTCACTGTTACAGTTGTGGTTCCATATGGATTAATACCCCCGGCTTTACTGTCTAGTATTGCCTGTGCAATATCTTCATCACGACCACCTAACACAAATGCTTGAATACCTCGTGACGGTGTATCATACGAATCCGTTTCATCCGAATAATTTTCGATAACCTGTGCAGCACGTACGCTAGTTACATTTAAAATAGCTCTTCGGACTGCTGCAGTCGTTCCGTTTCCGATGCCTTCAACCGTAATATTTGCACGAGCACGAGCTTCGGCATCCGTTTCCTTTTCTCGTTAAACACAATCTACTAGGAACTAGATTTATTAACTAAACAAGTTCTTTATTTAAAAGGACTTTTACTCTTTTTCAAAGGAGTATATTTCTATTTAAAATTTTTACCTAATTGGCTAATCAATTCTTTTCCCGCTACTCACTAGCGGGATTTTTTATTGTTACTAATAAAAAACGCCCTAACCGCAATTTTAGCAGTTAGGGCGCTTGTTATGTTATTCAAATACTAAACGTTTTTCTTCGTATGCTTTAATATAGTCTTCGTATTGGAATGTTAATGAAATCTCATCCCAACCGTTTAGCAGCATTTTTTTATAATATTGATCAATGTCGAACTGATACACTTTACCTTCAGCTGTTGTGACCGTTTGCGCTTCTAAGTTTACTTCGATTTCTTGTGCTTGCTCAATACCTTTTGCAAGTAACTCTTCACATTCTGCTTCTGTTAACTTCACTGGTAAAATACCATTTTTGAAGCAGTTATTGTGGAAAATATCTGCAAAGCTCGGTGCGATGACTACTTTAAAGCCGTAGTCTAAAATTGCCCAAGGTGCGTGTTCACGTGAAGAACCACAGCCAAAGTTGTCTTGCGCAACTAAAATTTGTGCGCCCTTATATTGCGGTTTGTTTAATACGAAATCTTCATTTACTGAGCCGTCTTCATTAAAGCGCCAGTGATGAAATAAATATTGACCAAAACCTGTACGTTCAATGCGTTTTAAAAATTCTTTCGAAATAATTTGGTCTGTATCGACGTTTTTATGATCAAGTGGTGCATATACACTTTTTACGATATTAATTGGTTCCATCAAGTTCACTCTCCTACTTATGCTTCTTGCTTAATAAGGTTACGTACATCGACAAATCGACCGTAAATACCAGCTGCCGCAGCCATTACTGGTGAAACTAAGTGCGTACGAGCGCCTGCACCTTGACGACCTTCGAAGTTACGATTAGATGTTGATGCACAGCGTTCGCCAGAAGGAATTACGTCTTCATTCATACCTAAACATGCTGAACAACCTGATTCGCGCCATTCAAAGCCAGCAGCTGTGAAGATTTTATCTAAGCCCTCTTCTTCTGCCGCTTTTTTCGTCGACCAAGAACCTGGTACGACAATACCTTTTACGCCTGGTGCTAGCTTATTACCTTTTACAATGTCAGCAGCTGCACGTAAATCAGATAGACGAGAGTTTGTACATGAACCGATAAATACATGCTGAATTTCAATATCTGTAATTTTTTGACCTTCTTGTAGGTCCATATATTTTAATGCTTTTTCAAGTGCGTTACGATCGATATCATTGTCATAATCTTCTTTCGTTGGTACCGTTTTTGAAACACCAACACCCATTGATGGATTTGTGCCCCAAGTAACGATTGGTTCAATTTCAGAAGTATCGATTTCTAACGTTACATCATACGTTGCATCTTCATCAGAAGCTAAGCTTAACCAGTAGCTAGCTGCTTCATCAAATTGCTTTTTCGGTGCAAAACGGCGACCACGTAGGAATTCTACTGTCGTTTCGTCTGGCGAAATAAGACCTGCTTTTGCCCCTGCTTCAATACTCATATTACAAATTGTCATACGCTCTTCCATTGATAGCTTGCGGATTGCTTCTCCAGTATACTCAACGATATGACCTGTACCAATACCGATTCCCCATTTTGCAATAATAGCTAAAATGATATCTTTTGCTGTACAGCCGAAACCAAGCTCACCGTTTACTTTAATTTGCATTGTTGGTGGCTTTGTTTGCCATAACGTTTGCGTACTCATTACGTGCTCAACTTCCGACGTACCGATACCGAAAGCAAGTGCCCCAAATGCACCATGTGTTGCAGTATGAGAGTCACCACATACGATTGTTTTACCTGGTTGTGTTAAACCAAGTTCTGGTCCAATTACGTGAACAATCCCTTGATCCGGATGACCGATGTCAGCAAGTTGAACACCAAATTCTTTTGCGTTTTCAGCAAGTGTTGTAATTTGTTTCTTTGCGATTGGGTCGTTAATTGTTGGAAGATTTTTTGTTGGTACGTTGTGATCCATCGTTGCAAAGCAAAGATCTGTACGACGTACTTTACGGCCAGCTAAGCGTAGTCCCTCAAACGCTTGTGGACTTGTTACTTCATGAATTAAATGAAGGTCAATATATAATAGGTCCGGCTTGCCATCTTCACGATATACGACATGTTGCTCCCAAATTTTTTCGATAATGTTTTTTCCCATTGTCTTCACCAACCCTTAATTATATGAAATCATAATGCTTTCTGAAACGAAGCTTGCATCAATTTCGTTAATTACTTTATTTGTCCACTCTTCAGTCGTTAAAACGCGATCACCTTCACGAGCTAAATCTGCTGTGAAGTAGCCATCTTCAAATACCGCATTTACTGCACGTTCGATTTCTGCTGCTTCTTCCTTCATGCCGAATGAATATTGAAGCATCATTGCTACAGATAGAATTGTAGCAGCTGGGTTTGCCTTTCCTTGACCAGCAATATCAGGTGCTGAACCGTGTACTGGCTCATATAAGCCGAATTGATCTCCACGAATCGAAGCTGATGGTAGTACACCGAGTGAACCTGTAATAACAGATGCTTCATCACTTAAAATATCGCCGAACATATTTTCCGTTACAACAACATCGTAGTGACCTGGGTTCGTAATAAGCTTCATCGCTACAGAATCGACTAAGTTATGTTCAACTTCTACATCTGGATATTGTGCTTTTTTCTCTTCCACAATTTCACGCCATAAACGAGAAGTATCTAAAACGTTTGCTTTATCGACTGAGCAAAGTTTCCCACGTCGTAAACGTGCTAATTCGAATGCGTTATCGACAATACGTTCGATTTCTGCGCGAGAATATACACACGTATCGACTGCACCTTCGTTCGTTTTTGTACGCGGCTCACCGAAATAAATACCACCTGTTAATTCACGAACAATCATTAAATCAACGTTTTCTGCGACTTCACGCTTTAATGGAGAAGAAGCTAGTAAGCTAGGAAACGCTTTTACAGGACGGAGATTCGCGAATAAATCAAAATGCTTGCGGATTTTTAATAAGCCTTTTTCAGGACGTAACTCCGGTGGATTATTGTCCCATTTCGGACCACCTACTGCCCCTAATAGTACAGCATCACTATCTTCACACATAGCGATTGTTTCATCCGGTAATGGATTATTAAATTGGTCAATCGCCGCACCGCCAATAGCAGCATATCCCAGATGGAATGTATGATTAAATCGTTTACCGATCACTTGTAATATTTTAATAGCTGAAGCTACCACTTCAGGACCAATGCCGTCTCCAGGCAGTACTGTAATTTTCTTTTCCATTAAAAACACCTTTCCTTTTCGCAAAATCGCGTTGTTGATTTATCTCAGATTTACGGGCTGTAAATGCCAAATCAGTTTTACTGTAGTGAAGTTTCACTTTATAGAAACGCCATCAAAACAAGTTTGATGGCGCACGTTAAACTACTTTACACTAATTGATGTAAACGAATACTTTCTTGAATAAGATGACGATTAATTGCATTTAGGTATGCTTTAGCTGAAGCTTCTAGCACGTCCTGCGCATTATCACGTCCTGTATATTTGTAACCTTTGCATTCAACATTTGTAACAGCTTCCGCTAAGGCATCATCACCTTTACTTACAGAAGTTACACGATAATCTAATAGATGAATTGGTTCATCTATTAATAAATCTAATGTGTTGAAAATTGCTTCTACTGAACCAGAACCAGTTGCAACAACCGTTTTTAACTCGCCTTCTGGTGTTTGCACAGAAGCGGTTGCCGTAGGAATGTTTTCCGTACCATACTGAACTTGCACACTTTTCAGTTCAAATAGCGCTACGTCTTCCACTGTTACGAGCTCTTCTGTTAATAACGCTTGTAAATCTTCTTCTGTCACTTCTTTTTTGCGGTCTGCTAGTTTCTTAAACTCCGCAAAGGCACGGTTTAATTTTTCATCTGATAAATTAAAGCCCATTTTTTCTGCACGATCGCGGAATGCTGCACGTCCAGAGTGCTTACCTAATACTAGTGGAACATCTCCTTCGCCGATTAATGCAGGTGAGATGATTTCATACGTTTCAGGATTTTTCAGCACGCCATCTTGATGGATGCCTGATTCATGTGCAAAGGCATTTTTACCAACAACCGCTTTGTTCGGTTGAATCATAGAACCAGTTAAGCGACTAACTAATTGCGATGTACGCTTAATTTCTTTTAAGTTAAGGCCTGTTTCTACATTATAAATATCTTTACGGATATGAAGTGCGACACCAATTTCTTCTAGCGCTGCATTACCTGCACGCTCTCCTAGACCGTTAATTGTACATTCAATTTGATCCGCACCGTTTTCCATCGCTGCGATTGAGTTAGCAACAGCCATTCCTAAGTCATTGTGGCAGTGTGCAGAGAATTTCACCTTCTCTGCCCCCACTACGTTTTCACGTAAAAACTTGAATAGTGCACCGTATTCTTGAGGAGATGCATAACCAACTGTATCTGGTACGTTGATTGTTGTTGCACCCGCTTTGATCACTTCACCAATAATTCGAACTAAGAAGTCTTTGTCCGAACGGAAGCCATCTTCACAAGAAAACTCAACTAAGTTCACTTTTGATTTCGCATATTTAACAGCTTCTACAGCTTGCTCGATTACTTCGTCTGGATTTTTCTTTAGCTTGTATTCCATATGAATTGGGCTTGTTGCAATAAATGTATGAATATGTGGCTGCTGTGCGTCTTTTACCGCATTGTATACAGCGTCGATATCGCTCTTTACAGCACGCGCTAAACCAGTAATAATCGAGTCTTTTACCGTTTTAGCAATTAAGTTTACGGCTTCAAAATCCCCAGGGCTAGCTGCAGGGAAGCCTGCTTCAATAATTGTAACGCCTAGACGCTCTAACTGTTTCGCGATTTCAATTTTTTCAGCAGTATTTAAATTAATACCAGCTGATTGTTCTCCATCGCGTAGTGTCGTATCAAAAATATCGATTTTACGCACTATTTCACCACTACCTTCTCTTTTCCTTCGTTAATGAAAGGCATCATTGCACGAAGTTTTTTACCTACAACTTCGATTTGGTGGTTAGCACCATCTTCTTTGAATTTCGTGTAACGTGGACGACCTGTTTCGTTTTCTTTGATCCAGTCTTTAGCGAATGTACCGTCTTCGATGTCGTTTAATACTTCTTTCATGCGTGCTTTTACAGATGCATCGATTAAGCGTGGACCTGTTACATAGTCGCCCCACTCAGCTGTATCTGATACTGAATAACGCATTGTTTCCATACCGCCTTCGAACATTAAGTCAACGATTAATTTTAATTCGTGTAATGTTTCGAAGTATGCTAATTCTGGTTGGTAACCAGCTTCTACTAATGTTTCGAATCCTGCTTTTACTAATTCAGTTGCGCCACCGCAAAGTACTGCTTGCTCACCGAATAAGTCTGTGCAAGTTTCTTCTTTGAATGTAGTTTCAAGTAAACCACCACGTGCTGAACCGATTCCTTTACCGTAAGCAAGTGCTAAATCACGAGCTTTACCAGTGTAATCTTGGTGAACAGCGAATAATCCAGGTACGCCAGCGCCTTGTTGGAATTGACGACGTACTAAGTGACCAGGACCTTTTGGCGCTACTAAAAATACGTCAACGTTTTCTGGTGGTGTAATTTGACCGAAGTGTACGTTGAAGCCGTGAGCGAACATTAACGCTTTACCTTCAGTTAAGTGTGGTAAAATTTCTGCTTCGTAAACTGCTTTTTGACGCTCGTCTGGAAGTAAAATTTGGATTACATCTGCTTCTGCTGCTGCTTCTGCTACTGATTTAACTTCTACGCCATCTTCTTTTGCTTGATCGAATGATTTACCTGGACGAACACCTACTACTACGTCGAAGCCTGATTCTTTAAGGTTTAATGCGTGTGCATGACCTTGTGAACCGTAACCGATAATTGCGATTTTTTTACCTTTTAATACTTCGTCGTTGATTTGATTTTCATAATACATTTGTGCCATTTTAAAAAGCCCCCTAAAGTTTATATATGTTTTATTATTTGGAGGAGCCAAAACTGACTCCTCATATATTGCAACTATTTTGTTATTTCAAAATAGATAGCTGCGGTTGATCTGATTTTTGTGTTTCACGAACAGATGCAGTTGCACCAGTACGTGTTAACTCTTTAATGCCATATGGACGAATCAGTTCGATAAATGCATCGATTTTCTCTGGATGACCTACCACTTGATACGTAACAACATTTTTTGCTGTATCAATAATTTGTGGACGGAACGGTTCAACGATTGCATTCATTTCAAGTCGTACGTTCGGTGGTGAAATTACCTTCACTAATGCAAGCTCACGAATTACGATAGATTTATCTGTAATATCATTTACTTTTAGTACGTCAATTTGTTTCGACAATTGCTTAATAAGCTGTTCGATTTTGCTCTCATCTTCTACGTGAACGACAAATGTCATTTTTGAGAAGTTTGGCTGTTCTGTATGTCCTACAGTAATCGATTCAATGTTGAATTGACGTTTCATTAAAAGGCCTGTTACACGGTTTAAAACACCGCTTTGATTAATAACGATAACCGTAATTACTCGTTTCACAGCTTTTTCACCCCGATCATTTCATGTAATCCTGTGCCTGGCGCTACCATTGGATAAACGCTAGACTGTTGTTTTACGCGAAGATCAATTAACACCGGCTCATCTGAATTGATAGCTTCTGTTAATGTAGCTTCCATGTCTTCTAATTTTTCAATTAGGTAACCTTTAATGCCATATGCATCTGCTAACTTTACAAAGTCAGGTTGAATCGGCATTAAGCTTTGCGAATAACGCTCTTCATAGAATGTTTCTTGCCATTGGCGAACCATTCCTAAACAAGCGTTATTTAAAATAACGATTTTTACTGGTAAGTTAAATTCTTTTAATAACGCAAGCTCTTGCGCTGTCATTTGGAATCCAGCATCACCACAAATCGAAATAACTTTTTTATCTGGCTTCGCAAATTGTGCTCCGATTGCCGCTGGGAAACCGAAGCCCATCGTACCAAGTCCACCAGATGTTACCCAATTATGTGGATTGTTTAATTTATAGTATTGCGCAGCGAACATTTGATGTTGACCAACGTCTGTTGTCACAATTGCATCACCATTTGTGATTTTCTGAATTACTTCCATTGCTTGCTGCGGCATAATTTCATTTGGATCTTCGTCATACCATAATGGGAATTCTTTATCTTGTTCATTTAAGTATTCAATCCAAGCTGTTGTATCTGGACCATCAAAATCTTTTTTCAAGAACGATTTTAATGCCTCTTTTGCATCTCCAACGATTGGAATATCAGTCGGAACATTTTTACCAATTTCAGCAGGGTCAATGTCGATATGAACGATTGTCGCATTTGGTGCAAAGGCATCTAAGCGACCTGTTAGACGGTCGTCAAAACGTGCACCAATGTTAAGAAGTAAATCACATTTCGTAATCGCATCATTTGCTGTTACTGTACCGTGCATACCTGCCATACCATAGAACAGCTCATGCTGACCATGAATGCTACCAAGTCCTAATAACGTATTAATAACAGGCAATTTATACTTTTCTATGAATTCCGTTAATTCTTCGCGTGCATCTGCAAATAATACACCTGCTCCAGCAAGTACTAGAGGTTTTTTCGCTAAGCTGATGGCTTGAATCGCTTTTTGAATTTGTAAATAGTTCGGTTTATATGTTGGTTGATAACCTGGTAAATAAATTTCTTCCGGCGTTTCTGGCATATCACCTTCTGTAAATAATGCTTGTGAAATGTTTTTTGGGAAATCGATCAATACCGGTCCCTTACGTCCTGTATTCGCAATATGGAACGCTTCTTGAACGATACGTGGGATATCACGTATATCTCGCACTTGATAATTGTGCTTCGTAATTGGCGTCGTAATACCCATAATATCAGCTTCTTGGAAAGCATCTGTACCAATAACAGAAGTAGCTACCTGACCAGTGAAAACAACTAATGGAATCGAGTCAATCATTGCATCTGCAATACCTGTTACTAAGTTCGTAGCACCTGGACCGCTTGTTGCAATTACAACGCCTGGTTTATTCATTACACGTGCATATCCTTCAGCAGCATGAATAGCACCTTGCTCATGACGTGTTAAAATGTGACGAATTGGATTTCTATACATCGCGTCATAGATTTGTAGTACTGCTCCGCCTGGATAACCGAAAACTATATCAACGCCTTGATCATGTAGCGCTTGCACTAAAATATCTGCACCATCTTTTGGCTTTTTCACTTCTTGTGTCATTTCTTGTTCTTGCATCTCTTTTGCTGAAACATTTGAAGACATTTTCTTTTACTCCTCCCTACTAAAACTAAAATAAAAAGCCCTTTTCTCCGCACGACAAAGAAAACCTTTGCGTAGGGATGAAAAAGACTTTTCATGGTACCACCCTTATTCGCAGCACAAAAAGGCTGCCTTAGGAATAGTGGAAACAACCAATCTTCACTGAATGTTATAAAAGTTCTGACATTTCAGCGCGCAACTAAGATTGATTCACTATTCATTAATAACGAGCACTGTTCATGCCCGGAGCTATCTAATGGCTAAAAGCGTTTAATAGCTCACTCCGAGGGGATGTCGGATACAGTTGTATCGCCGGCTTCCAGCAACACCGGCTCTCTGGTAGATACAAGGCTCTGTAACCTTTAACCTCATCAACGTTTTCTGAATATTATATTTTCATAATACCGCCTTGAGAAGCATTTGTCACTAACTTTGAGTAACGAGCTAACCAACCGCGTTTAATTTTTGGTTCAAATGGTGTTAATTTCGTACGACGCTCTGCTAAAATTTCATCAGAAACTTCTAGATTGATCGTACGGTTCGGTAAATCAATTGTAATCGTATCACCGCTTTCAACTAAAGCGATTGGACCGCCCTCTGCTGCTTCTGGTGAAATATGACCGATTGAAATACCACGTGATGCACCTGAGAATCGACCATCTGTAATAAGCGCTACTTTAGTCCCTAAACCGCGACCTTGAATCGCTGATGTTGGGGCAAGCATCTCAGGCATACCCGGACCACCTTTAGGACCTTCATAGCGAATCACGACTACATGACCTTCACGTACTTCGCCGTTATCGATTGCTGCTTGTGCCTCTTCTTGAGAATCAAACACAATCGCTTCACCTGTAAATACTTTTATCGATGGATCTACAGCACCAACTTTAATAACAGAACCTTCTGGTGCAATGTTACCGAATAATACTGATAAACCACCAACTGGTGAATATGGATTGTCTTTCGTGCGAATTACTTGATCATTTGTAATATGATAATCCTTTACTAACTCACGCATCGTAACGCCCGCAATTGTTGGACGGTCCGGGTGAATCGCGCCAGGAATTTTTGTTAATTCATTAATAATTGCCTGTACGCCACCTGCTTTTGCAATATCATCCATCGATATATCACTCGCTGGCATAATTTTTGCTAAGTATGGTACACGTTCTGCGACTTTATTAATGTCTTCAATTTTATAATCAATTTCCGCTTCATTTGCAATTGCTAATGTATGTAGAACTGTATTCGTTGATCCACCCATCGCCATATCTAACGCAAATGCATCGTCAATCGCTTCTTTTGTAATAATATCACGTGGTTTAATGTCTTCTTTAATCATGCGCACTAATTGCTTCGCCGCTTCTTTGATTAACTGATGACGCTCTTCGCTAGTTGCAACAATTGTTCCGTTACCAGGAAGTGCAACCCCTAGCATTTCCATTAAGCAGTTCATAGAGTTTGCTGTAAACATACCAGAACATGAACCACATGTTGGACAAGCATTATTTTCGATATCCAGTAGCTCTTCAGCCGTCATTTTGCCTGATTTATGAGCCCCAACACCTTCAAATACACTTGTTAATGACAATTGTTTACCTGACGCTGATGTACCAGCCTCCATCGGTCCGCCTGATACGAACACTGAAGGTACATTTGTACGAACAGCTGCCATTAGCATACCTGGCGTAATTTTGTCACAGTTCGGAATGTAGAATACACCGTCAAACCAGTGTGCATTGATTACTGTTTCAGCAGCATCTGCAATAATTTCACGTGATGGTAATGAATAACGCATACCAATATGGCCCATTGCAATTCCATCGTCAACACCGATTGTATTGAATTCGAATGGAATACCGCCTGCTTCGATAATTGCTTCCTTCACGACATCTGCAAATTGGCGCAAGTGTACGTGTCCTGGAATAATATCAATATATGAGTTACATACCCCGATGAAAGGCTTATCTAAGTCTCTTGCCTTTACTTTCCCCGTAGCATATAAAAGACTACGGTGGGGAGCTCGGTCTACCCCTAGCTTAATCATATCACTTCTCATTTAGAACGCCCCTCACGTCTATATATCTATAGATATTCGAAAATTCAATCATCTATCTTTACATGTTGATGTTCGATTGAAACAACGAACGTATTAAATTGTTGCTATCATAGTACGAAAACACCACTCACGTCAACACTAATTTTTGAATTATTTATACAATTCAAATTAATCGTCTTTTTAGAAAGCGTTTTCTTCTTTGGAATTGCCCCTAATTTTCTCGTTCGGTTCGTTTTTTGAAAATTTAAACAAACAGTGAAATTATTTCGCACTCCGTATTATAATCTCTAATAATAGCTAGCTGACATCATTTATTAAAGAAAAATATTTTTAAAATAGTGCGTTACGAATATGTTTTCGGGATCCATTTCTTGTCTGATTTCATTAAACTGCTGTGCATTTGGATAGTACATATCGATGTTATGTTTTGAATATCGATTCATTTTTCCCCAATGAGCCCGTGCATCGTATTTTTCCATTAACGAGAATACCCAGTCGAAGTAACCGGACTCATCCATTCCTTTATACATATGAAACGCTAAAAATGCACTTTCCCTATTTTGTGTAGGACTTAAAAAACCTGTCTCGCCAGCTGTTGTTCGACATTCAATCGGAAAATGCACAGCGAAACGTTTCGCTTTCATCACGGCGTGAATTTCTTCCATACACGCTTCAAATTGTTGCAGGGGAATGGCAAACTCTGCTTCGTTAAATTTGACACGTCTAGGTGTCGGGTACACGTTATAACAAATGTCCGTCTTCTCCCCTTCCGTTATTAATTTGGATGAAAGTTTACTGACGCTATGACTCAATCGAGGTTGTAGCTTACATAATTTCGATACCACTTTAAACAATTGGTTTTCTATAACTTCTAGCTTGAGATTTTCTATTATACGTTCTCTTTCCAACGCATACTTTGGTGGTAAAACATTCATTTTCTTTACTTGAATCGTTTCAGAGCCCGGGAAATAGTACCATTCAAGATGTCGATGCTCCCTTATATCTCGCTGAAACGTTTGAAGGGAAGAAAACAAATTTTCTCTTGATGATACATAATGCAAACTATAAAGCGGTATGACACGAATTGTTACAGCGACTAATATCCCTAAAAGTCCAAGGGAAAGGTGCAACGCCTCTGTTAAACGATTTTCTCCGCGCTCATGTGTAATTACCTCTCCTAATCCGTTGACAAACGTCCACTTTGTTACCATTGAGGAAAAAGAGCCGAGTGTTATTCCTGTACCGTGCGTACCGGTTGAAATAACTCCTGCTAAACTTTGCACATCAATATCCCCCATATTTAATACAGCAAGTCCGTATTGTTCGAGTAATGGACCCATTTCATACAAATATGTACCTGCATAAAAGGTTGCCTCCATTTTCTCCTTATCAACCGATATTAATCCCCTTAAGTGATGCAACGTTAAAGCTGAGCTTTCTGGTAACGCTACCGGGCTAAAAGAATGTGCAGCTCCTGTAACACGAATTGTTTTTCCTACACTTGCATGTTGTTGTACAACTTGTATTACTTGTTCAATGGATTGGGGCGCATAATACGTTGGAAAGCTGACATAACGCTCCGACCAGTTCATCCATCGTTTTCCGTTTTGAAAGTTTTTTAAAGAAAACATTGACCTTCCCCCCGATATGTTACGTATCGTCCTACATAATCATTACCACGAATGGCGTGTAACGTTAAAAATCGTTCACATAGCTCCCCTGCCTTTGCATGACGAAAATAGACGGTATCGCCTATCGTTAACGATTGCCTTTTGTCAATGATTGGCGTTTGTACTTCTCCAGCTCCTTCTAGCGATAAATACGTATAGCGCCCTTCTTCATAAAACGAAGGTAATCGATCACTGCCTGGCGCTCCTGACGCGATATAGCCACCACCATGACAAACAAACGTCTGTGCATCAAATTGTCTTACAACAGATAATGCAAATCCACTAGCCTTTTTAAGATTCAAAGATTGATAGCGATCAAATAATGCCGGGGCCAAAAATGCTGAACCTACTGTTATTTCCGTTACATCCAGTGAGTCCGTAAAATCTATACTGCCTGAACCGCCGCCATTTATTATAGAAGGTGCATTTAAGTGTCGGATAATCGAAATTGTTTCATCGCGAATTTTTTCAATTTGTGTAAGCGATTTTGATTTCATTTGCTGAATTAGCCTACTTTTTATTTTTGATGTAACGGTTGCATCAGGTAAATCGGCAACACCTGCTACTTGTGCTTCATATGTCATAACCCCCTTTACCTCAACATTCATTCCCTCGATTTCACTTAGCAATTTAGCGACTGTTTCATAGCTATGTAGCGGTGAACGTTTTGTCCCAAAGTATAATAAACGAAAATCGACCGATACATTAATGTCAAGACAAATAGGCACCGTAACATGTAGCGGCTTGGCAAGGTCCACTAAATACTTCACTTGGTCAAGATGATCGACCATAAATGTGACATCTTTTCCTTGTTTTATGCTTTGAAGGCATTTTTTAATTGCATATGGCTCCATTACTGGGTAGCCGAGCAACAAGTGATCGAATCCTTGCTCTAATAAATACACCGTTTCTGCTGCTGTATACGTCATATAACCTGCAACATTCGGTAGCCTGTCCGCGATATAGCGTAAAAGCTGAACAGATCGAACAGATTTCGTCGCAATACGAATCGGCTTTTTCGTCTTTGATGCTACATAATCGATATTCGCATCAAATGCATCGAAATCCAGCCAAGCAAAAGGTCTTTCCAAACCATGAAAAACTTCATCAAACCGCTTCATTTCTACAATCCTCCTGTTATCATAGTAAATTAAAACAATAATAAAAAAGCATAGACAAAGTTCATTGCGCGTTCTTTGTCCATGCTTTAAAGTTGTGTGTATTTGTTATGAAAGAAATAAAAATTCCACTGCGAGGTTGAACAAAATTACAGTATGCAACGCGGCAAAGATAAGTCCTTGCTTATTTAGTTTTTGCATTTTCTTCATATCCATGCTGTTCACCTCTTACGCATCATTTTTTATTATAATTTATTATTATTCCTTTCGCTAAATGTTTAGAATATTCAGATGATGTTTTTTATTTCTTTCAATGGCATAATATAACCATTGATTAATATAGGAGGAGAGCATATTGAAAAAAGCGTTAATTGTTATTGATTACACGTATGATTTTGTAGCGGATGACGGAAAATTAACTTGTGGCAAGGCAGGTCAAGCGATTGAGCAAACGATTGCCTCTTTAGTGGAGGAGTATGTTACTACGAATGAACTAGTTGTGTTTACGAATGATATTCACTATGAAAACAACGAATTTCACCCGGAAGCGAAACTGTTCCCTCCGCATAACATTGCTGGAACTGCTGGGCGGGAGTTATATGGAAGCGTAAAAAATATTTACGAAAAATATAAAAATAAATGTATTTCTTTAGATAAAACGAGATACTCCGCATTTGCAGGGACTAATTTACACCAGCTACTGCAAGAACGTGGCATTCATGAAATAGCTTTAGTAGGTGTATGTACGGATATTTGCGTCCTTCATACAGCAGTTGATGCTTATAACTTAGGCTACAAATTGTCCATTTACAAAAATGGTGTAGCTAGCTTCAATGCAACTGGACATGACTGGGCATTAAGTCATTTCGTGAATACATTAGGTGCCGATGTCCTATAACTCTTTTATTATAAAATAACGTCCCTATGTTTAACTTTATGTGTCACAGGAAATAACTAAATATACGCTATCATATCTACACAAACACTTCAAAGGAGTTGGACACAATTATGATTAGCTTTATTTGGTTCTTAATCATCGGCGGTATTTTAGGTTGGCTAGCAGGTGTTATTTTAGGTAAAGACGTCCCAGGTGGGGTTATCGGTAATATTATTGCAGGTATTATTGGATCATGGATTGGTAATACGTTTCTTGGGCAATGGGGTTGGCGCGTTTCGGATTTCTATGTTTTCCCTGCGTTAATCGGTGCCCTAGTACTGATTTTAATCGTAAGTTTCATTTTAAAATCTGTACGTAGCAAATCCGCTTAATACATTTAAAGGAATCGCTACCCGCGATTCCTTTTTGTATGGCTAAATCATATTATGAACTGGCTGATGCTACTTCAGTTTCAATACGATCTTTATAGCTATTGTATAAATTATAGTAGTATAAAATATTTTCCACGTATTCATCGCTATGATTGTATTGGAAAATCGCTTTTTCTAGCTCCCCTTTCGATGCACCTGCAATCGATAAAAAGTTAGCTGCAGAATGAATGGCATCTTCAATTTGGAATGGATCAGCTATGCCATCTCCATCCGCATCGACTCCATATCCGCCGTATTTAGCAATCGTTTTTGGATCTTTTTTCTCCGCTTCCGTTATTTGTCCCTCTCCTAGTCCAGAACATGTATTATGCTCCCAGCCTACCCACGTACACGGCATAAATTGCATATGCCCTTCTGCCCCAACTGGTGAGACTAAAGACTTCATTGTAGAAAAACGTGTTTCAATGCGATGATGGGCTGCAAGTAACGTCCACGGCACATTATATTTTTGCCCCGCTTCCATGTATAAAGGGATATATTCTACAGGTATTTCCAAATCAAAATTTGCTTGGATTAATTCTAATTCTGTCGGCTCTACAAATTGCTCAAAAATCGGCAGTTCTTTTAGTTCTTGCCAAGCAAAATAGACCGCTACATAAACCCCAAAAGTTATCGGCATCAATAAAATGATTAAAAACACTTTAAAAGTAGGAGAAATCAATGGTTTATTATTCTTTTTTTTGTTATTTGCCATATTGCACCTTCAATTTTTAATATATTTTAAAAAAAGCAATCTAACATATGTGGAGAAAAGTTGTAATTTACAT
>JBJEFO010000094.1:0-4274 GCA_051874135.1 Lysinibacillus sp. | reverse complement strand
AGTAAAGTTTGGGTCTTTCATCCAAACGATTATTGATTTCTTAATTATCGCCTTCTCCATCTTCTTAGCTTTAAAATTTATTAACAAATACATTTTACGCAAAAAAGAAGAAGTCGCTGAGCAACCTACTGCACCAGTCGTTGATACTAAGGAAGAGCTATTAAAAGAAATTCGTGACTTATTAAAAAAAGAACAGGCTTAATTTCAAAATTAGTACATTCATTTTATTCGCCTATCAAAAAGATAGGCGTTTTTTTGTTTCCTATATTGTCCAGTGTCGTTTTACATGTTAAATTGGTTTAATAATCGATTCATTCAAAATGTTTCGTAAATTAAGTTAGTAGAAAGAGTGATTGTATGACTGAACATAAAATAGAAACAAAACTTGTACAACTTGGTAATTTAAGCGATGCAAAAACGGGTGCTGTAAATCCCCCTGTTTATTTCTCAACGGCGTATAAACACGCTGGCATTGGCGAATCAACGGGATACGATTACACGCGTACTAAAAACCCGACTAGAACGATTTTAGAAGAAGGAATTGCAAACCTTGAAGGAGGCGACCAAGGTTTCGCCTGTAGTTCAGGTATGGCAGCTGTCCAACTTGTGTTATCATTGTTTGCCCCTGGCGACGAATTAATTGTTCCCGAAGATTTATACGGTGGTACATACCGTTTATTTAAAGTGTACGGTGATACGTACAATATCAAACCAGTATACTCTCCTTTTACATCGATAGAAGAAGTGGAAAGTTTAATTACTGGCAATACGAAAGCATTATTTATCGAAACACCTACAAATCCTTTAATGCAAGAAATTGATTTAGTTGCTTACAACGAGTTAGCAAAGAAACACAATCTATTATTGATCGTTGATAACACATTTTATACACCGTATTTCCAACGTCCAATTGAATTAGGCGCAGATATTGTTGTTCATAGTGCAACAAAATATATCGGTGGGCATAATGACGTGTTAGCTGGTTTAGTTGTTGCTAAAGGGGTAGCGCTTTGCGAACGACTTGCTTATATCCATAACGGTGCAGGAGCTGTTTTATCCCCGATGGATGCTTGGTTAATTATTCGCGGGCTAAAAACATTACATTTACGTTTAAAACAGCATGATGCAAATGCTAAAAGAGTCGCGGAATATTTACAATCTGAAGAGCTTGTAACAGATGTGCTGTATACAGGTAAAGGTGGTATGTTATCATTCCGCGTAAAAGATGCAAGCATGGTAGATCCATTTTTACGTAATATGAAGCTCATCACATTTGCAGAGAGTCTTGGTGGTGTCGAAAGCTTTATTACGTACCCGGCAACACAAACGCATGCGGATATGCCATATGAAGAACGTGTAGCGCGTGGTGTATGTGACCGCCTTCTTCGTTTCTCTGTTGGAATAGAAGAAGCAGAAGATATTATTGCAGATTTACAACAAGTGTTTAATACACTTCGTAAAGGGGTGTAACACATGGGAAATCGTATTGAAACAGCTTTAGTACATGGTGCAATTCGTGAAGGTTACGGCGATAAAAAAGGCGCCGTAAATGTACCGATGTATTTATCTTCTACATTCCATCAACAATCGATGGATGAATTCGGTGAATATGATTATGCACGCTCAGGCAACCCAACGCGTGCAGCGCTAGAAAAAGCAATTGCTGAACTTGAAGGTGGCGACCGCGGATTTGCCTTTGCAACGGGAATGGCGGCTGTCTCTGCTTGCTTTATGTTGCTATCTAAAGGTGATCATATTGTCATTACAGAAGATGTGTATGGCGGGACGTACCGCTTTGTGACAAAAGTATTGCCGCGCTTCGGTATTACCCACACATTTGTCGATTTTACAGATTTACAGGCAGTTCGTGCAGCCGTAACACCAGAAACGAAGCTTTTATATATGGAAACGCCTTCTAATCCTACACTAGGCATTACCGATATTGCAGGGGTTGTGAAAATTGCACAGGAAGTTGGCGCATACACATTTTTAGATAACACATTTATGACACCAATTCACCAGCGCCCGCTTGACCTTGGCGTAGACGTTGTCATTCATAGTGCAACGAAGTTTTTATCAGGACATTCAGACATTGTAGCAGGTTTAGTCGTAACAAAAGACCCTGCACTTAGCGAGCAAGTATACTTTATTCAAAATTCATTCGGCTCTTGTTTAGGTGTTCAAGATTCATTTACACTTATTCAAAATATGAAAACAACCGCTGTACGCTTTAACGAATCAGCACGCGTTGCAAGTGTATTAGCTACGTTTTTAGACAATCATCCTTTAGTAGAGAAAGTTTACTACCCTGGGTTAGCTAGTCATCCTGGGGCAGACATCCATGCTCGTCAATCGACTTCTGCAGGGGCCGTATTGTCATTTAGCCTACCTTCTTATACGATAGCAAAAGTATTCGTTGAAGCGATGCAAATACCTGTATTTGCAGTGAGCCTTGGCGGTGTAGAGTCAATTTTATCGTATCCAGCGAAAATGAGTCACGCTGCAATGGAGCCTGAAGAACGCGCAAAACGCGGCATTACAGACGGGTTACTACGATTTTCTGTAGGATTAGAAAATGAACAAGATTTACTTGAGGACTTTGCGCAAGCTTTAGAAAAAGCATTACAAGTGAAATAAAAAAAACAACAGCGACCAACTTTGCTTGAAAGTGGTCGCTTTTTTTATGGATATGTGCGATTGTGGGTCATATATGTGCGTTTTTCTGTGGGATATGTGCGAATTTTGCCTACATATGTGCGAATCAAAACTTTCTACCTAAAGAAAAAGTCGCCACAGTAGTGACGACTCTTTCTTTATTTTTGCAGACGTTCTTCAATTAATGTTTCCATATCGATTGCAATTGTATCATAAGATACGCCGCCTTCTTGCTCAGAATAGCCAGAGTAGCTTTTTACGTTAATTCCTTTTTCATCGACTAAAAAGAAATAACTTTGATGCAACACTTGATCCGAATTTTCAGGCATTTTTACTAACGTTTTAAATGAATTCCTTGCGAATTGCTCGATCCACGCTTGGTCGTATCCCGTTACTAAATTCCACTTCGATTCATCTGGCACATCGTAAAATTCCAAATATTTAGCCAGTACTTCAGGCGAATCTGTTGCTGGGTCTACGGAGAACGCTACGATATTATAATCTTCTACTCCGCGCTCAATTAAAGCATGTTGCACTTCCGTCATGTTGTACGTCATCGGTGAACAAATCGTCTCACAGTTCGTGAAAATAAACATTGCAAGCCACGGTTTACCTTTTAAATCTTCAAGGGTTACTTCCTCACCACGATGGTTCGTTACAGTAAATGGCTCTACTTCATAGTTTGTCGAAGCTTTAAACTTATAGTTACTACATGCGCTGACAATTGATGTAACAATAAGAAGTATAGCAATTAAAGTATATTTCTTTTTCATCTATCTCTCTCCACTTCTTCCATCATTGTCTTCATCTTATCGAAATGTGACTAAGAATACAATAGTTCCAGTCATGAAGGCTTTTAGGCAAATTTGTGAAACTTTATTTCACAATTATTGCTTAATAACAATCTCGTTTTCCACCTCTACTATCCTTTCATTTACTAATATAGAAATTCTCCACATATTAAGAACATACTTGATGAAAAAAGATTTAAAAACTCTTATAATAGCATTTAGAGATAGTAAAGAGGTGAATGTAGTGTTAGATGGCTGGTTTTTATGGTTTATTTTATTTTGGGTTGTCATCCTCGTTTCTTTAATGGGCATCGGCGGCTTCTTCATGTTTAGAAAATTTTTAAAATCGTTACCAAAAGCAGATGGGAAATCTGATTTAGATTGGCAAAATCACTTTTTAGACAAAACAATTCATTTATGGGATGACGAGTCAAAGGCATTATTGGCAGAATTAACAGCACCAGTACCGGAATTATTCCGCCAAGTAGCAAAGGAAAAAATAGCGGGGAAAATTGGGGAAATCGCGTTACAAGAAAGAGCATCACATATTTCTCAAGATTTAATTATTCGTGGCTATATTCAAGCAACACCGAAACGCGATCATAAGTTTTTGCGTAAAAAACTAGATCAAATGCAAATCGATATCGCTCCATATGAACATTTATTTTAATAATTTCGTTAAAGCATTCAACTGCCTGAACAACAGTTGAATGCTTTTTTAATTTGAATAACCCTACTTTCATAACAAGTGCGAAAATTTTTCACATCGAGTTATTGAAACGAAATTTTTTTACTCGAAAAAGCCCAATTAGCAGGATTGATATACGA
>JBJEFO010000093.1:0-5256 GCA_051874135.1 Lysinibacillus sp. | reverse complement strand
TTGCAAATAAGTTATAATAAAAATGTGAGGAGAAATTCATTTTTATGAAACTTTTATGAACCTTATCCGTAAATATTAGGAAAGCACGTATGAAGGGAGGGTCATGATATGAAACGAACGAGATTTTTTAGCTGGCTTTTTATGTTGACGCTTTCATTGCTACTAGTTACACCTAGTTTAACTGCGCTAGCAAATGCGAAAGTATACCATGTCCCGATTGAAGAAAATGTTGAAAAAGGTTTGTTGGCATTTCTTGAACGAGCATTTGAAGAAGCAGAGGAGCATCAAGCAGAAGCAATTGTACTTGAAATACATACGCCAGGTGGCTTTGTAGATGCTGCTAGAAAAATTGGTATGTTGCTTGATCAATCGCCTTTAAGGGTTATCGCATTTATTAATTCCGAAGCGCATTCAGCAGGGGCGTTTATTGCATTGCATGCTGATGAAATTTATATGTCTCAAAATGCAACGATTGGCGCAGCTGGTATTATCGATGGTGAAGGCAATACGGCTGATGAAAAAGCAGAAAGTGCGTGGTTAGCTGCAATGGAAGCAGCGGCGATTTCATCTGAGCGTGATCCGAAATATGCCCGTGCAATGGCGGATAAGCAGATGGATTTGTCAGATTTTCGTGCTCCGGTCGGCGAGTTTTTAACATTAAGAGCTGATGAAGCATTACAAGTAGGGTATTCAGAAGGAACGGCAAATAACCTTACGGAAGTGCTTCAAAAGGCAGGAATTGAAGATTCAGAAGTCGTAGCAGTGGAGCCAACATTAGCTGAAAATATCGCACGCATCGTTACAAATCCGATTGTAGTACCAATATTATTGTCAATTGCTAGTCTTGGGTTAGTATTAGAACTATATTCACCAGGATTTGGGGTGCCAGGAACGATGTCTTTATCCGCATTTGGTCTATTTTTCTTCGGTCATACGATAGCAGGGTTTGCAGGATATGAGACGATCATCCTCTTTATTATTGGCCTTGTCTTACTGCTATTGGAATTCTTTGTTCCAGGCGGTATTGTCGGAATAATTGGCGGTGCACTCATTATTATTAGTTTATTGTTTGCTGGTGCGAGCGTTACGCATATGGCATATTCAATCATTATTGCAATGTTTATTGCATTGATAGGAATGGTGATTCTTATGAAATTCTTCGGTAAAAAGCTGCATGTCTTTAATAAGCTTGTTTTAAGAGATGCAACGACAACAGAAGAAGGTTACGTTTCAAATACGAACCGCGTTGAGTTAATTGGTCGTATTGGTGAAGCTGTTACGCCGCTTCGTCCAGCAGGGGTAATCATTATTGAAAATGAGCGCATCGATGCTGTTTCGGAAGGTAGCTATATTGATAAAGGAAAGCAAGTAGAAGTAATTAAGGTAGAAGGCTCACGCATCGTCGTGAGAGAATCTATAAAGAAAATGGAGGAATAACAAATGTTTGTTGGAGGAACAACGATTGGCTTAATTATTATAATTGTAGCCATATTTATCTTACTAGCTGTATTTTTCACATTTGTGCCGGTTGCACTGTGGATTAGTGCACTAGCTGCAGGTGTTCGTGTAAGTATTTTCACATTAATTGGGATGCGCTTACGTCGCGTAATTCCGTCACGTATTGTAAACCCGTTAATTAAGGCACATAAGGCTGGTTTAGATGTGACAATTAATCAGTTAGAGTCTCACTATTTAGCTGGTGGTAATGTTGACCGCGTTATTAATGCGTTAATTGCAGCGCACCGTGCGAATATCGAGTTAACATTTGAGCGCTGTGCAGCAATTGACTTAGCTGGACGTGACGTGTTAGAAGCAGTACAAATGTCGGTAAATCCGAAAGTAATCGAAACACCGTTCATTTCAGGTGTAGCTATTAATGGTATCGAAGTAAAAGCAAAGGCACGTATTACAGTACGTGCGAACATCGATCGTTTAGTCGGTGGTGCAGGTGAAGAAACAATTATTGCCCGTGTAGGTGAAGGTATCGTATCGACAATTGGTTCGGTTGATACACATGCGAAAGTACTAGAAAATCCAGATATGATTTCACAAACGGTATTAGCGAAAGGTTTAGACTCAGGTACAGCGTTTGAAATCTTGTCGATTGATATTGCGGATGTAGACGTTGGTAAAAATATCGGTGCAGAACTGCAAATCGAGCAAGCAGAAGCAGATAAAAACATCGCCCAAGCGAAAGCAGAAGAGCGTCGTGCAATGGCGGTAGCAAATGAGCAAGAAATGATTGCCCGCGTTCAAGAGATGAAGGCAAAAGTAGTAGAAGCAGAAGCGGAAGTACCAATGGCGATTTCAGAAGCATTACGCGCAGGCAACTTTGGTATTATGGACTATATGAATTACAAAAACATTCAAGCAGACACGTCAATGCGTGATTCAATTGCGAAAGTATCGCAAGACAAACCAGATACAGGTGAAAAATAATCGAGGAAGGGAGTGATCACTAAATGGAAGGGTTAATCATGATGATTATCATTGCGGTAGTCAGCTCGTTGTTTAGTAAAGGGAAGCAAAAAGAACAGCCAACAAAACAGATGCCGCCATTTAGCAATCAAGAAGTTCCTCGAGAATGGAAGCCAGTTGAACAAAAGCAAGAACGACCGAAAGTAAAAACGCTAGAAGATTTTGCGAATGAAGTTTTTGGACAGCTAAATGAAAAAGTCGAGCCGAAAAAGCAAGTTGTTCGTGAAGTGAAAGAAGAGCCAGTTCGACCGGTTGTGAAAGAAGTCGTAAAACAAGAACGAATGTCTACACGTCCAGAACTAGGTGCTACACGCCCGATTGTACAGAAGGCTAAAAAACAGCCATTTAATGTTGTTCCTAAAACGCAACAGCAATTAATGCAGGCAATTGTGACTTCGGAAATTTTAGGTCCACCAAAAGCGAAGCAACGTAAATAATACATGCTCCCTTTATTGCATAGACTGCAATAAAGGGGGCTTTTTTTTTGAAATCGTTTATGCAATTAGATGACGTGCTAGAATGGATCCAATTTCAGCAAATTCGATGGAACGGAACATATGATGTACATCAAGTTTCTTCTACAACATTTACATGCTCAATTGGCAAGTTTGATATAACGATTGAAGGAGAAGGCTTGCTTGTACAGTATTTAACATCTGAAGGATTTTTATTAGATGTTGAGACGATACACCATATTAAGATAGAAAAGCGAGTGGTATAATGGATCGTCGAAAAGTATTAGTAGAAGTAAAGCAAGGGCCACATGTGAATCGCTTATTTCATCTTTTACATAAAGAACGTATCGTCATAAGACAAGTACGTTTTTCCGATCATCACGTAACATTTGAAATAAGGAGAAATGATGTATCTGCCTTACGTCGAATAAGACGTAAATCAAAAGTACGTTTAAAACTGCGCTATGAAAATACAGACGCCGTTATCCAACTAACGGCAAAGACACTAATCGGTATATTTTTATTAATTGTTGTACCTATTATTTGTACGCAATTTGTATGGCGTATCCAAGTTACGGGTGCTACACCAGAAGTGGCCTATAAAGCAGAAAAATATATTGCAAATGAAGTAGGAATTTCCCTTCCGCTCGTCAAAAGTTCGCTACCAACGGATTATGAGTTACGTCAACAACTAATGGCGGCATTTCCTGAGCTATCTTGGGTACACTTTATGAAAAGCGGTGGAGACATTACAATTGCTCTTCAATTAGCACCAGAAACGGAAGTAAAAACAAAATCAGACGATCCAGTGCACTTAATTGCAGGTAATAATGGCGTCATTACACATTATTTTTTAAAAAGTGGTGTTCGACTTGTCGATACGAATAAGACTGTTTATAAAGGCGATCGTCTTGTATCAGGTATATTAGATGCTGGGGACAAGCAAGTAATTGTCGGTGCAGAGGGAGAGGTTTATGCTGATTACTGGTTTGAAACGGCATTTACAATCGATAGGGAAATGATATACTACACACCAAAAGAAGCTGAATGGAAAGTAGCGAAGGATCAAAAGGCTTATATCGATGAAATCGAACTGCCGAAGTGGATTAATCGTTATGTAAGGATTGTGAAAGAACAATCTTATCAAAAGCATCATCATACGTTAACCGAAGACGATATAGATACGTTAATTCGTCCTCTACTGCATAAGAAAATTTTGCAAAGTTTACCACCGAAGACGACGATTAAATCTGAAAAAATTTTGCACGTTACATTTGATAATGATACAGTTAAAGGGCAAGTCCTATTTTTGGTAAATGAAAACATCGCAATACCATATCCTATTTATCAAGGAGAATGATTTATGTCAGAAAAAATGTCAGAACTTTTAGTTGGCAATCCAAATGAAGCGGTAATGCTTTTAGGAATGTCGGACGCAAACTTAAAATTAATTGAAGAAACATTTAATGTGCAAATAATCACTCGCGGCGAGTTAATTCAAATTGCCGGTGATAATGATGACAATAAAGAGCGCGCAACAGAAGTTTTACGAGGTCTTCTACATGTAATACGCAGAGGAATTAACATCGACCAACGCGATGTAGCAACAGCTATTGAAATGGCTGGAAAAGGCACAATCGAATACTTTGCGGAGCTTTATGATGAAGAGATTGCTCGTACGACTAAGGGCAAGGCTATCCGAGCAAAAACAATTGGACAGCGAGAATACATTAAAGCAATTCGCCATAAGGATTTAGTATTTTGTATCGGTCCAGCTGGTACAGGAAAGACGTATTTAGCTGTTGTAATGGCTACACAAGCATTAAAAAATGGCCATGTAAAACGTATTATTTTAACGCGACCAGCTGTTGAGGCGGGCGAATCGTTAGGCTTCTTACCAGGTGATTTAAAGGAGAAAGTCGATCCGTATTTACGTCCGCTTTATGATGCGTTACATGACGTTTATGGACAAGAGCAAACACAACGCTTAATTGAGCGTGGGACAATTGAAATTGCACCGCTCGCTTATATGCGCGGACGTACATTAGATGATGCATTTGTCATTTTAGACGAAGCGCAAAACACAACGCATCAGCAAATGAAAATGTTTTTAACACGACTTGGTTTCGGCTCCAAAATGGTCATTACAGGCGATAAAACACAAATTGATTTACCGAAAAAACAAGAATCAGGTTTAATTATCGCAGAGCGCACATTGAAATATGTAAAGGATATTCATTTCCAAACACTTGAGCAAGGCGATGTAGTAAGACATCCGTTAGTAGCGAAAGTAATTCAAGCATATGCTGAACAAGAATTGTAA
>JBJEFO010000092.1:0-5285 GCA_051874135.1 Lysinibacillus sp. | reverse complement strand
ATGTTCGTTGAAAGTACCGTACTACAAGCGATGTATTATAAACAATTAGTGTATAGCGATTATGAGCTGTTTAAAGAATGGGCACACGGGAAATATCCTGACGCTTTCAACTGATTAGAAATACCCTTTTCCTTTATTTGAGGAAAGGGGTATTTCTTTTGTAGCAACCATAAATTACTGCCCGTTAATGCGGGATAAAACAAGATGTTTATGTAATTCGTTCAAAAACCTTGCTTAAATAACATCATCTCATTGACAAAATATCGACAAACTTTAAAATTATTTTCCATACTTTAAAACATGATACTTTCATATTTTATTATTCCAGTATATGATACTTTAAGTAAACTACTCAAATTTGAGTAGTTTAATAAAAGCATAAGAGGGGAAAATAAAAATTGAAATTCAAACAATTTATAAAATCGAAAGGTGCGATTGCTTCCATCTTCATGGGGATTTTCTATGCAGTTGCGATGCTAGGCATCTTTTTGCCGGGTTATACAGCACTACCAGGAAATATGGATGAGTTAAAAATTGCGCTTGTCAATGATGATAAAGGCGAGGTTGGTGCACAAATCTCAGCACAATTACAGGAAAGTTTGCCATTTAAAGAGATCGACACAGATTTAACGATTAAAAAAGCTTTAAAAGAATTAGAGAAAAATGAATATGCATTAGTGATCCATATTCCAGAAAACTTCTCTGAAGATGCTCAAAGCGGTAAAGGGACAAATATTGATTTCACAGTTAATGAAGCAAGTGCAACAATGATTTCTTCTGCGATGTCTTCTGTTGTAGCAGAAATTAATAATCAACTAAGTACAAGCTTTTCACAACAAACGGCCCAAGGTATTTTAATGCAATTTAATGTACCAGAAGAACAAGCAAAAGAACTGTCTACACAAATTGAAAATAGCTATACAGGTAACTATGTTGTCATGAACGATGTACCTGATGGCATGCATAACAATATGCTACCCATGTTTATTACGATGGCCTCTTATGTAGGTGCGATGATTGCGGCAATGCAATTAGTCGGCTCATTTAAAGCAAACCGAGGCAAAGCAAGTAAAACTCGTCTATTTATTTACGTACAACTTACAGCGTTAATGATTGCCATACTTTCAATGGTCGCAACGCTAATCATCTCATTTTCTATTACAGACATCGATTTAGATATTTTATTACCAGTAGCAGGACAACAAATTCTTGTATACATGGCTGCGTTTAACTTATGTGCAATTCCGATATTCTTAGTTGGTGAAGGTGGTATGATTTTAAACATCCCAATTTTACTAATGCAAACGATTGCGAATGGTGCGACAATGCCACGTGAGATGATGTATGCACCATATGAATGGATGAGCTATATTTCACCGATGTATTACTCTGTTCAAGCATACTTGTCGACGATGTTTGGTTCAATTAGTCCTGCCCCGTATCTTTGGGGATTAGCCGCTGTATGTTTAGGTGCAATGTTGATTAATGCGTTAATCGCTGCATTCCTGCATAAACCTCTACCAGTCGATGAATTAGAAGTAGAAATAGTAAAATCAACACAATCTAGTGAAATTACTGCATAATTTTGATAAAATAAAAACAATAACTCGTACAACATAGTACGGGTTATTGTTTTGTTCAGACCAAAATAGGAGGTCCGCATATGTCTATTCAAATTTATATATTAGGCAAGCTTATGCAAAAAAATACGTATCCATATCAATTAAAAAAAGATTTATCAGAGCCTATCCCTTTAGCACAAATTGCAAATATAACAGAAAGCAAGCTGTATTATCATTTTGAATCGCTTACAAAGCAAGGACTAATTGAGCCTGTTGAAGTGATAAAAGAGGAGAATCGCCCGGATAAGCAGGTTTTTACCATTACTGAAAAAGGGCGCCAGCAACTCCCTGAAAAAATTTATGATTTGTTTGAAAAAGCTAAGTCAATTACTGAGATGATGACAGGTATAGCGTTTATCCATCTTGTCAATCGTCAAAAAGTGATTTCCATTTTGGAGTATAAATTAGCTACAAGTGAAAGGAAAGGGGTAATATTGAATCAATACAAATCAACGGTTGAAATGAATTGTCCTAATTTAGAATTAATGAAATTTATGGAGACATACCATTTTGAACGTCGTAAGCATGAATTGGACTCATTAATACAATTAATTAATCATCTAAAAAATAATACATTTTAATAAGTTTTTCTCTGAATTATATAGTTAGCTGTATCCGTCATGGATGGACGAGCATCCAATTAACTTGTATCGGTACATATCTCGATACAATTCAAAACGATTTTGCTGTTCCCGTAAGTCCCACCGAAAGTGGAATATTCAAAATAAAACACCTGCAGTCATGTCACTACAGGTGTTTTGTGTTTATGTTAAACAATATATAGTTCATGAGCAAACTGAACTTATTCCTTCACATCTGTGTATATTATTTATCCTTCGTTAAACTTGGAACTGTCTGAAAGGCACGTTGATTTTGCTTTTCAAATGGATAATCGTGCTGTGCAATAATAAAAATCGCATTTTTCCGAATCAACTCACCATAATGGTAAAGCTCTTCTTCGGAAAATTGAAATTTCCGTAAGCATACTTCATATTGTTTCATTCGTAAAGCTGCGGCAAGAAGTTGATCTAACATGTTACCAGCTTGATGGACATGAATTTCTGTATTCATTTTTAGCGAATGGAAAGGTGCGATATTTTTTGTGAAGATGTGAATCTCATGTTCAAAAAAGCCATGTTGACGGATTTCATTTAGTTTCTGAAGTGCTTCCTCTAATGTATAGACAACTGCTATTTTGCGACGATATTCCAACAAAATCACATCCTTTAGACGAATCGTTTCATTCATTATAGCATGCTAAAAAATTAAAAAATAATGACTATATCTTTATATATTCCGATTAATTAGAAGCAATCACTCCTACATAAAGCAATCCACCCCGTAACCTACCATAAATTGCATTTATTTCACTTTTTGAAACTTTTTTATTAATTTAACGTATATAATGATAATAAATAGGGGGTGTATGATGAGTAAATATTCGATTGCGGAATTTATTAAAAATACGGAGCAGGTCGATAAGGGAGAAGGCTTTTTTGAATTAGAAACACCACGTATGTTAGAAGTCAATCTTGATGGCCTCGTTTGGGCAAAGGCTGGATCAATGGTCGCTTACAACGGCAAAATTAAGTTTGAGCGTGAAGGCATTTTAGAGCATGGGCTTGGCTCGATGTTTAAAAAAGCATTTACAGGTGAAGGTGCTTCCTTAATGAAAGCAACCGGACAAGGGAAGCTATATTTAGCAGACAGTGGTAAAAAGGTCATCATTCTTCAACTACAAAACGAAGCGATTTATGTTAATGGCAATGATTTACTTGCATTTGAAAAGTCTATTCAACATGAAATTAAGATGATGAGAAAAATAGCTGGAATGATGTCGGGTGGTTTATTTAACGTACGCTGTGAAGGGAGAGGCTTAGTTGCCATTACTGCCCATTATGAACCACTGACATTACGTGTCACACCAGGCAAGCCCGTTATTACAGATCCAAATGCAACCGTTGCATGGTCGGGTAACCTTCAACCTGAATTTCAAACGGATATTTCACTGAAAACCTTCCTAGGTAGAGGCAGTGGTGAATCGTTTCAAATGCGTTTTGAAGGGGACGGTTTTGTTATTATTCAACCGCTTGAAGAAGCATACTGGCAAGCACAAAGCTAATAATAAAAGATAGGGGATTATACAATGAAGAAAAAACTATTTACATCTGTTTTAGCATCAGCACTTGTAGTACCTGCCGTTGTTGTACCGGCTAGCGCAGAAACGCCGTTTAAAGATATGGCAGAAACAAGTCCATATGCAGAGGCTGTCGCATTCTTAAAGGCAGAAAATATTATTACAGGCTACGCGGATCAAACATTCCGTCCAGCGGAAAACATTTCAAGACAGCATGTTATCTCAATACTTAATAAACTAGTAGATTTAGAGCCCGTTCGTGAAGCGAAAACATTTGTAGATGTACCGTCTACACATCCTTACTACGGGGCAATCCAACAAGCATACCGTGCAGGCATTATTGATGGCGATTCACAAAACAAATTTAATCCGAATGCCCCTATTACACGAGCACAAGTGGCAAAAATATTAGCATTAGCGTTTAATTTGAAGGCGGACACATCCATTGCACTTCAAGATGTACCCGAAACACATTGGAGCAGTGAATACGTTCAAGCACTTGCTGGAAGCGGAATTACAACAGTAGCAGCAAACGGTTTGTATCGACCAGATGAAAAATTGACGAGAGGACAATATGCGTTATTTTTATATCGATACTTACACATTGAGGAGGAGCAAACAATGACTCAACATATCGGTCATTGGAGCGGGACAATTGATATTCCACAAAGTCCTTTAACTGTTCAAGTAAACTTACTAGAAGATGGTACAGGCACATTCTCTGTTCCGTATCAAGGAATAAAGGATTATCCTGTAAAATCCGTAACCGTGACAGGCGATTCAGTGCGTGTAGATATTGAGTTAGCAGGAATAAGTATAGTCATTGAAGGAACAGTAGAAGAAGAAAAAATTACAGCAACTTTCACGCAAAATGGCATGACGGCTCCACTAACATTGACTCCATATGAAGCCCCTGAAGAAGCGGAAGTAACGTATGAAGAAGTGAATATTCCTGTAACAGGCGGACAATTAAAAGTAGCGCTCCAAATGCCTACTGGTGAAGTGAGCAGTCCTGTACCTGTTGCCATTATTATTGCAGGATCAGGCCCTACTACTAAAGATGGTAATACCGTTCTAGGTGACAATAATAGTTTAAAAATGCTGGCAGAAGATTTAGCAGCACAAGGCATTGCTTCAATTCGTTATGATAAGCGTGGTGTTGGTGAAAATCTAGCACTAATGTCAAAAGAAGAAGATTTAGTATTTACTGATTATGCAAAAGATGTGGAAAGCATCGTCAAAGCAATCGGTGGCGATCCACGATTCTCAGAAGTACATGTAATCGGCCATAGTGAAGGTTCTTTAGTCGGCATGATTGCTGCGACTTCTACAAAAGTACATTCAATCGTTTCAATTGCTGGTGCAGGTCGTCCAATTGAAGAAGTGCTAATCGAACAATTAACACCTCAGCTACCACCGGATTTACTGACGAAAAGTAAGGAAATATTAGCGTCTTTGAAAAAAGGTGAGCTTGTAGCAGATGTACCTGAAAGCTTATATTCACTATTCAGACCATCCGTACAGCC
>JBJEFO010000091.1:0-5355 GCA_051874135.1 Lysinibacillus sp. | reverse complement strand
CATACAAATTCGGTGTGTAAAAAACACCGAACAAATTTAATCATTCGGTGTTTTTACATGGGGGATTGGCTCACGTTGCGTACCCTCCGTTTAATTTTTCTTTTCGTATCATTAAATCATAAAACAATGCTTCGTTGCGATCTGCTAATGCATCATCGATGAGCCGTGAAAGATTTGCCTCCTCCAGCGATTGGATTAACGCTAAAATTTCTTCATCTACTTCATCCATTTCAACCTTCACCGGCTGCACATTGACCGCTGAGCTTTCAAGAATAGGCATTAAATGCTCCTGTACGTTTGATACTAATAATAGTTGATACAATGGTAGTCGAATAAAGCGATTACCGCGCTGAAACACAAAAACCTCCGATAAGTTTTCTACTTGCATCGTATTCAAGTTAAAGATCATTTCTTTCCCTTCAATCGGAATAAAATGATAAATTTCCTCGTCCTTCATAATTGAAAAATATTGATATGCAAACACAAGACGTAGTTTAGTTCCCGACACTTTTGTGTAAAATGGCTTCATAAACTGAACAGTAATCAAAATCGACACCCTCCTAATAAATAAAATATTCTTTATAATCAGAAAATAAAACCGATATGCTGAGACGTATCCTTAATTTTTTTGAGCTTAAAAGACTAATCATTTACGACACTAGTATTTAACTTTTTAATGTTTTGAAAATACTACATATGCGATCACGGTATTATTTATTCCTAATATATCCAAATTTCCACCATTTCAAACTTCAACATAGCATACAAAATTACTCTTTGAATCCATTCGTTTTAAATCCATTCCATTTACGTTATAAGCATATTCACGTTATAATAAAAGGACTGACTTTTTTAGCGGATTGCTTTTTAGTTTATCCGCATAAGAAGAGATATCAACTTGCTCCCTAAAATCGCAAGTTGTGTTTTTCTAAGGAGATGTTGTTTTATGGGACTTTCGATTCCAGTAATTGCGCGTGATCACGCCGATTTTATAAATCGAGAATTAGAAAAATATGAGCGCGAGTTACATCCTTCTTCTAGCGAGGATGAGGAGCTCGTGCGCCGCGCTGTGTTTTCAGTGCGCAATAAATCTGTGTCATTTGAGCGCTACAATACGGCAACATCCACTTTATTCACAGTCGTGCAAGATGTGCGGCCGGCTGAAGTAACAATTGATTTCCGCTATCAACATACCGGGTGTACGTGCCCACAACAGCTATGTCGCCATCAGTTAGGCACGTTGCTCGGTCTATATCAATATTTTGGCTCCGTACAGGAATGGGCAGCGAGGTGGCGAGCTAAAAAATCGGTTCAGCTAACTAATTTAGCAATGGAACGGACACCGGAAAGCTGGCAGCGTATGGTCGATGAAGTAATGAATCACCTACTACCAGCAGGACGTCGTATCGAAAGCTATTTAGTGACATCAATTCTTGACAACGCCCATACAAAATTACGCCGCTACATGCCATTAGAACGTGAATGGCAGCCGATTTATAAGCTGTATGTTGAGATTGCCGTATTAAATAAAATTTGGGGGCATTTTATCGCAACGGCTTCTCCGATTCATTCGGATTATTTCCAATACGCGGTCGAGAAACGTTTTGAATATGCCCGCGATTTAATCGAAGAGCTAAGCAATAAATCGCGACTTTTTGCGACGGACCCGTTTTACGATGCAATACAAGAAAGTGTACGTAGCTTACTGTTGCAACAAGAAGGCTTACCACATATTCGCATGAGCTTTTATTTATTATGCTGGGAAACTATTTTTAATGATAAAAAGCGGGCACAGCAGGAGCAGGATGCACTTGCGCAAATGCAGCATGACTCAGATATTCCACAGGATATCATTCATATTGTGTTCTATATTTTATTAAAAGATTACACAGCACTTGAACAAAGTTTGAAACGACTAAACCGTGACTATATTAATCTGTATGAAACACTCGTGTATTTTGCGCTAAATGTATTCGATAAAAAGGCAGCTGAACTACTATTAAAGGCAATGTTGCCACATTTAAAATACTATATTCAGCAAGTATTACCCGCGCATCTTCGCCAGTTTTACACAAATAGCTTAAATCAGCTCTACACAGAAATTGACTTAACAGAGTCTGAGGAATTAATGTTATACGGCGCTTTCGGTCGCTACGGTGTTCAACCGTATTCAGATTACTTGCTACAAAAGGGGCGCTATGACGATTGGATAGCCCTTCATCAGTTATATCCATCCTCTATTTCCTATTTAGAATCGATTGGATTAAAGCAAGTGTTGCTTGAACAGCCTGCTGCGACATTACCGCTATACCACCATTATGCAATGGAGGAAATTCGCCAAAAATCCCGCATGAACTACAAGCAAGCAGTTCGACTTTGGAAGGCGATGAAGTCCGCTGCGAAAAAGGCAGGAAAAACCGCCTACTTTGAACAATATATCGAGACAGTACGTACGCAATTTAAACGCCTTCGCGCACTACAAGAAGAGCTCGATAAAGCACAATTACACTAAGGAGTGAAGGAAAGAAATGATTGAAACTGCACCTTTCGTAAAAACGCTCCGCTTAAAAATTGATTTAATTAAACTAGGATATTATTCTCTTACTGCATTAAACGAAGATGGGCTTATTCATGCTGCAGCAAATTGGGCTCCGCTTCTTTATTATAAATATGAATCTAATTTTTACGGCTTACGCGCTAATACCGATGAGCGTGATTTAATTATGCCAATTGCTAATTTACTTGATGTGCTGTCGCCGCGCTACAAGCATCCTTTTATTCAAATTGAACCAGCAGATGACAAATCGGCACAACATCTTCAGGAAATTGAAAAGGCACTTACGTATTGGCAAGCTAATGATCTTTGGCAACACGTAACAGTAACTGACGATCAATTGACATTTGATTTTGACGATACGGGTTTAATTGAACAAGCGATTACGCAAACGTTATCAAAAGCTGGGCTAACAATGGAAGACGTACCTGCTTTACTACCGTATTTCCAAAATGGTGGGTGGCCGCTACAAACTGAACGTGTTGCGGGGAATGTACAAGTGGCACTTCGATTAAGTGAACCACCAGAATACGAGGAAGACTGGACGCTTGAGACGGTACTCATTTCACCGACTTCTGTGAAACATTGGACGCCAGCTGTTCGCAAACGGATGTTGCCAATCGACATGGCGCTTCCTGAAAAGTGGGGAACACTTGCGCCCGATATTGAGCAACTTCAGCATCAGATGACTTCACTTTTAACGCTAGAAAACCATGCACCATCACCAAACTACTTTATCCATCTGCGCTTGCAAGATGCAGATGTGCGTCATTTCTTGCAGCATGACTTAGCAAAACTTCAAGCACTCGGATTTGAAATCATTTTACCAGCTTGGTTAAAAGAGTTAAAGCAATCGAAAATGAAAGTACGTGTCAGTGCTAGCAATACACCGACGAAAAAAACAGCAGGGCTTGATGACATTTTAACGTTCCGCTGGCAATTTTCGATGAATGGTGAGGAAATGTCTGCCGAGCAGTTCCGCAAGCTCGTTGAGGAAAAGCGAGAGTTTCTGCGGATTGGCAACGAATGGTTCCGCATTGATGCGAACTGGTTGAATGATATGCGTGAGCTTATGAAAGAAGCGGAAGAAGAAAATTGGACGGTTCGAGATTTACTGTTCCGTGAATTACCTGAAACACTCGTTGTACCGCTTGAAGATGAAGATGATGCAGAGCGAGATGATCCGCTGTTTGCATTTGAAATGCAACAGTCGCTAAAATCTTACATTGAACAACTGCAACATAAGCAAGGATTACCAGCTGTGAATCCACCGAGTAATCTGCAAGCAACTCTAAGACCGTATCAGCAACAAGGCTATGAGTGGCTTGTGTTTATGCGTGAGCAACGTTTCGGCGCTTGTTTAGCTGACGATATGGGGCTCGGGAAAACCGTTCAGCTCATTTCGTATGTGCTTTATACGGTAGAAACGCTAAACGTAGAGGAGCCGACGATTATTATTTGCCCGACATCTGTTCTTGGCAACTGGCAAAAGGAGCTTGCACGCTTTGCACCAACATTACGCGTCCACACGCATTACAGTGCAAATCGCTTAAAAGATGAACAGTTTGAACAGTTTATAAAGCACGAACGCCCGCATATTATTTTGTCAACGTATGGGACGATTTCACAAGACGCCGAGTTTTTACAGCAGCTCGCTTGGTCAGCTGTTGTACTCGATGAGGCGCAAAATATAAAAAATATGCAAACATTGCAGTCTCGCTCAATTCGCAAATTAAAAGGCGCCCATCATATTGCACTAACAGGGACACCTGTTGAAAATCGTCTATCTGAGCTGTGGGCAATTTTTGATTTTATGCATAAAGGGTATCTCGGTAGCTTCGGGAAATTCCAAGAGCAGTTTATTTTGCCGATTGAAAAGGATGAATCGGAAAAGCATAAGCACGTATTACAAATGAAAATCCGCCCATTCTTACTACGCCGTACAAAACGGGATCCAGATTTAATGCTAAACTTGCCAGAAAAACAGGAAAAGCAGGAGTTTTGTTCACTTACTGCCGAGCAAGCCGCACTTTATGAAGGGTTTATTGAGGATACACTTGTGCAGCTTGATCAGTTATCCGGCTTCGAGAAAAAGGGCCGAATATTAAAAATGCTTAGTAAGCTGAAACAATTATGTAATCACCCTGCCCTTTATTTGAAAGAGCCGTTCGATGAGGCGAAAACTGAACTTGAGCGCTCCGTCAAATTAAAGCGCATTGTGCAATTAGCTGCAGAAATTGTAGAAAACGGGGAACAATGTTTAATTTTCACGCAGTATATTGGTATGGGGCAGTTATTACAGCACTGTTTCTCAGAATTATACGACCTGGATGTGCCATTTTTAACCGGCAGTATGCCAAAACAGCAGCGTGATCGTCTTGTGGAAAGCTTCCAAAATGGGGAGTTCCCAATCTTCCTACTATCACTGAAAGCTGGGGGTACAGGGCTAAACTTAACAGCGGCTAATCACGTCCTCCATGCAGATCGCTGGTGGAATCCTGCCGTTGAAAATCAAGCGACAGACCGCGCTTATCGCATCGGGCAAACACAGTTTGTTCAAGTGCATAAATTCATTACAATTGGCACAATTGAAGAAAAAATCGATAAAATGATCGCGATGAAATCAGCGCTTTCAGAAGAATTAATTCAATCTAGCCAATGGTTAACCGAACTTGATGATGCACAATTAATGGATTTAATGATGTTAGAAGTGTAAACAGTAAACTATTATATTAGTCAAGTATGTAGCCTTCGCGCTTTGCCACAGCCTCCGTAGGAACTAGAGTAGGCAAGCCTACTCG
>JBJEFO010000090.1:0-5393 GCA_051874135.1 Lysinibacillus sp. | reverse complement strand
CATCGTGGGTGCTCGCAACAATTATTATGCTTGTTGCATCGCTACTATTTTTAGCAAAGGCATTTAAACCAGCTTGGCGTCTTGCTGAAGCAGAGAATTTTAATAAGCAATTATTTATCCGTGCAATGAGAAATGCCACAATTAAATACATACTCATTATGATCGTGATGCTTTGGCTAATGGTAGCAAAACCTCAATTATGGTAAATTTCAAATTACGATAAAGTAAAACTTCAATCAGCGGGAGTCTTGCACCTGTCGCTTTTCTTTTGGAATAGATGAAGTATTGCCTGTTAATGGAGACAACTATCAACTAAATATTGGAATGTTTTCAACTATAAATCAGATTAATATCAAAAAAATTATTGTTCATCAATCATTTCCAATGGGAAAAGCTCCCGAAAAAAGCTTATTTTTTAAGTAATTAGGACAGAAATCCTTCTATTCAACCATCCTTAATTGACAATGATTATCATTGTATATATCCTTTTGAAGAGTTAATTACTTGAACTTTTACTGGAGGATATAAAATGAAGAAAAAATGGTCATTTTTGGCGTGTTCGGCTTTATTAACATTATCTTTAGCAGCATGTAATGATAAAGAAGGAGAAGTGAAAGAAGAAGCAACTACAGATGCGATAGCTTTTGAACCTTATACATTTACTGATATGGACGGTCATGAAATTACAATTAATGAACCTGTGGAAGATGTATATATTGTAAATATGACACCATTACCAGCTGTTTATGCAGCATATAAAGGTTCAGCTGAAGGTCTTGTATCGGTACCAGCTGATTCGTTAAGCATTATTGAAGAGACACCGTTTGAAAATGTGTACCCGGATTTAATGGAAGTTCCAACAAACACTGAGTTAAACATAGAAGAAATTTTAGCAGCTAACCCAGATGTAGTATTCTACACAGGCGGTAATGACGACGTATATAAAACATTAACTAACGCTGGTTTAACAGCTGTTGCATTCTCTACGGCGATGACTCAAGATGCAAACGCAATTAAAAATGCAGATGAGTGGGTTGAATTACTTGCAGATGTATTCAATGAAGACGGCAATAGCCAAGCAATTTTAGATTACAACGCAGAAGCATTTAACTATGTTTCAGAAAAAACAGCGACAATTGCTGAAGAAGATAAAGAATCAGCAGTTATTATCTTTGCATTAAGCGATGGCACATTATCAGTTGCTGGTGGCGGTCACTACAGTGATTTCTGGTTAACAACTTCCGGTGCGATTAATGCTGCAGCTGAATTAGATAAAATTCAACCTGTAGATATCGAGCAATTAATGGAATGGAATCCAGATAAAATTTTCTTAACAAACTTTAACGCTGCGCTACCATCTGATTTATATAACAACACAATTTCAGGCTTCGATTTTAGCAAACTAACAGCGGTAAAAGAGCAACAAGTATATAAAATTCCTTTAGGTTCATATCGTTGGTATGCTCCATCAAATGAAAGTGCATTAATGCTAAAATGGATGGCTTCAGTAAACCAACAAGAAGTATTTGCAGATCTAAATATCTTGGATGAAATCAAATTATTCTACCAAAATATTTATAACTACGAGCTTTCTGAGGACGAGCTTTCTAGCATGCTAAATCCTCAAGGCAAAGCTGTGGCGAAGTAAGTATGACAAATAAAATGACTTTTAAAGGAGGAGTACTTTGGTTACTCCTCCCTCTTCTATTTGGACTTGTTGCTCTTTGTATTGGCAGATTTACGATACCTATTCAAGATGTAATCACAACTTTACTGATGCCTTTTGGAGTAGATATAACTGAAAATAACGAAATGGTCATTTGGAATGTACGGTTACCACGCGTATTAATGGCCATTTTAATTGGGGCTGGCCTTGCTGTTGCCGGGGCTACGTTCCAATCTGTATTTGCTAACCCACTTGCTTCACCAGATACGCTAGGGGTTTCAGCAGGAGCTGCATTCGGGGCTGCACTTGCTATTCTTTTTTCATTGAATACTTTAATTGTACAATCTATTGCTATCGTCTTTGGCCTGATTGCGATTGCTGTCACATTTATATTAAGTCGACTAAAAGGCAACGGCAATATGCTACTAATTGTGCTAGCTGGGGTCATTGTCTCTGCGTTCTTTACCGCATTAGTGTCAGGCATTAAATATGTAGCAGATCCGCAAGAAAAACTTCCAGAGATTACATATTGGTTAATGGGTAGCTTATCTGGTTCTTCGTGGCAAGATTTACTAGTAGCTGCACCATTTATTTTAATGGGGATTGTTGGAATATACTTGCTGCGTTGGCGATTAAATATTCTCATGCTTTCAGAAGAAGAAATTAGCTCGATGGGAATGCGTGTAACACATATTCGCTGGACAGTTATTCTACTTGCAACGATGATTATTGCTGCAAGCGTATCTGTAGTTGGACAAGTTGGCTGGATTGGCTTAGTCATTCCACATATTGCACGTGCAATTATCGGCACGGATTACCGCAAAATCATTCCAGTGTGTATTAGTATGGGTGCTGCCTTTTTAATTGTTATTGATACAATCTCCCGTAGTGTGATTGCTGGTGAAGTACCACTCTCAATTTTAACAGCTATTATTGGCGCACCACTATTTGCTTTCCTATACTTTAGAAAAGGAAGTGTATAAAGTTGAAACTAGAAGTACGAAATGCAAGCTTTTCATATGGGAAGCTTAAAGTATGGGAAAATGTAAACTTTACAGTGGAAAGCAATGAAATCTTAGCCATTTTAGGACCAAATGGCGCAGGTAAAACAACTTTATTGAAATCGATTATGAATCTACTTTCTTTTGATACTGGTGAAGCACTTCTAAATGGTCGGGATATGAAAACGATTCCTCATAAAGAATTATGGAAGCAAATTGCATACGTCCCACAAGCTAAACAAGGAAGTCCTTCAAATGTCCGAGACATGATTGTTCTTGGCCGAAGTGCGCATTTGTCACTTTTTGAGCAACCGACTAAGTATTGTTATGAGTTAGCAGATAATATTATCTCTGAACTAGGTATTGAGCATTTAGCTCATAAAAACTGTAATGAGCTAAGTGGCGGCGAATTACAAATGGTACTTATTGGTCGTGCATTGATTTCTGAACCAAAATTATTGATTATGGATGAACCGGAATCAAACTTAGATTACCGTAATCAGCTACAAGTATTAGAAATGATAAAAAAGATTTCCGATAAAACAACGTGTATTTTAAATACGCATTATCCCGAGCATGCTTTACGTTATGCACATAAAGCACTTATTGTATGCCGTGGCAAATCGTCATTTGGTCGAGTAGAAGAAGTAATTACAGAAGAAAATTTAAAAGACGCGTTTTCAATTGAAGTTCATATTGGCTCTAAACGAATTAATGATGAAGAGAACCATTATATTATTCCAATGAAATTGACATAAAAAATCCGCTAAAGGGCTCTGGCCCTTTGGCGGATTTTCATATTCATTAAATTTCGCCTTCACGTAACCAAGGTAAGAAGCCTTTTAAGAAACGCTCTGCAGCTGGCATAAAATGCATGCCTATATGGAAATCTGGATCGAGTGTCATGTTCACCCAAATCCCCTTTGAACTATTGCGGTCAATGTATAATACGGCAGCACCATCTTCTTGAGCAACTAATACTTCACTTTCGGCTGAAGGATGATATACACCATGTTGATGCCACGTCGCATCTTCTAACGTAATATAATGTTTAAATAACGGGTGTTCACCACCTATTAAACGTAGACCACTATCTGCATTTGGATCTAACCACCACCAAAAATTTGTTTGACGGTTTTCCCATGTTGCATTTGGTAACCAATCAATATGTTGAGGACCAAATGTCACTACAATTTTACCTAGCTCAGCAAATTGTTTAATTTTCTCGATATTTTGCTCAATAATTTTCATATGGCTCCAAGAAGGAATAACTAGCACATCAAATTTATCTAGCGGTGTTTCAGCAAATTGTCGTAATGGGATTAATTTATCAAAGTAGGTACGAAACTCCGATTGTTTAAACATATAATGGTTCTGATAGCTAGCACCGTAAAGGACTGCAATTTTACGCATCTAAACGTCCTCCTTTATTTGCTAATGCTTCACATTCTGCCTCTGCCCATGCTAGCATTTGCTCAGGAATACGCTCTGTCGAAAGCCCTTTCTTCGGGTTCATGCCTGTTGTATGGAAGAAAGTACTACCAGAATGCATAAAAATCGTACCATTTGTAGAATGGCGATCGATAAACGTCACCGGCTTATTACCTGGTAATGTTAATAAAATTTCTGCATTCGGTGGTGCAGGATGCGAACCACGTGCAAAAACCCCTTTTACACCCATTTTACTCGTCATTTCTTCAACTTTTACACCCTCAAATATAGGATGGTCCTTTTCAATCGTTAAATCATAATCTCCATGCCAACGAATTTCTTGCACTTCATATGGCTGTTGCCCTGGAATCCAACCAGTAATTAAATTTCCGAAAAAGCATAATAATTTGCTACCTTGTAAAAATTGCTCAATTAAATGCTTTTCCTCTGCTAAAAAGTCTTGATCAACCATACCTGCAATAATCATACATTTGTACTTAGATAAATCCGTATTCACTAAATCATACATATCAATGCATTCAAACGGTGGTGCTACATTTACATTTGAAAATGCACTATAGGAATGTACGATTAAATAATCTCTTTTCAAGCCAACTATTCCTTTCATAAAAACCAATTTATAAATCAGTATATACTATTGAGAATGTTTTTCAATAAGCGGTTATGTATGATTTTCCTTATCTCATTATTAAAAGCTATTTTTATAAAGAACATATCACAGTAGAACGTGTCAATGCCTAATTAAGATGGTATTTTTAATTGGATAACATCCGTAACTGCATTTCAACCTAGTGGCGTTTATTTATTCCTCATTAACGGGCAGTAAGACTCCCACCTCAAGGCTTGAGGTAATCGAGAAGCGTAGGTGGGAGAGCAACTGCTGTCATGCGCCCGATTGGTTAGGCCAACAGGACGTTGGTCACTCAGGCGTTGCCACACGACGTGGCGTTCTTAGCCATAGTTCCTTTATAAATCAGTGGAGGAGGCCCTACTAAAAAACTTCACGTCCATGTGGTAACGTCGGCATTAGCATGTCCTGTACGTCAAAAACCCCATTGATTGCAGTTTCACTTAATAATGACTGAAAAGGGGTAGTTGAGTGAATGAATACCTTATTATAAATACAACGACAAGCAGCATAATTTTTTAAAACGTAAGTTTTCATATAGGAACAGTCTAAGCTCTTAAAAAGGATGATTTATGAAATTGATTTAAATATATAAATTCCCATTCACAAATAGGTGAAAATTTGTTACGATACTGATAATCATTAT
>JBJEFO010000089.1:0-5487 GCA_051874135.1 Lysinibacillus sp. | reverse complement strand
GCGAACGGCTGATGGCAATCAAAGGTGGAGAATCTTTACTTTCGACTTTTACTATTGATATTTTTAGTATTCATTTTGCCCATATCGAATTTCTTTATAGAAATACCCGCTAATAGTAATACTAGCGGGCATTTATCGTTATTCTGTTTGCGTATCTTTATCAGAGTTTGAGCCAAACCAAGAAGAAATTGTGTCGATTAAATTGCTAAAGAAGTTTTTTACGCTATTCCAAAAACCTTCATCTTGCACTAAGTCACTTAAACTACCAAACTTGTCTTCAATTTTTTGACTTAAATCCGATAATTGCTCAGACCATTTTGAGAAGTCGATATTTAAATTTCGAATTTGATCCATTAAATCTACTAATAATTGACGATCTTGTTCACTTAAATTGATTTCAAGTTTTGCTAATTGTTCTTCTACAATTTGTTGTACTTCTTCCTTTGTTGCAGGTGCTTGTTCTGCGATTTGCTTTTTAATTTCCGTTAATAAATTTGCTACTCGCTCATCTGAAATATCTGCATTTTCTGCGATAGTTGTCGCAACTGAAAGCTCTTCATTTGCTACGTCTGTACGCTCAATATCAAGTGTTTCACCTGTTTTCACTTCGTAAGCCTTATAAATCCCTACTAATGCCGAGTGACCTGTTACTGGCTTTGGAGCCGCTACTTCAACAATGGCATCTTCAATACCTGCCGTTAACATAGCACTTGCATACATTTCAGCTGTTACTTCTGTAATGTTTTCAGGTGTTACGATACTAATTACGAGCCCTTTACCTTCATCTTGACGTGTAATTTTGGCAGATGAATACATGCGTGAACTTGCATTACTATTTTTTATATATTTAACTAAATCGCTACCGGCTACTGTAATTTCATCTACTTCTGGTTCTTCATTCACGCGCAGTGCTGTTTTTACTGTTTCGCGCTCTGCTTCAGATAGGTTTGCACCGTACACAACAATTGGTACGCCTAATTTTTCATTGATTGCTTTTGTCGTCCCATCTGCTGCAAGTGATTTTGTTGGAATGATCATGGCTACAGCTAATAGCAATGCCATAAACATCGTAAAGTATTTACGTTTCATGTAAGAAACATCCCCTTTCAACAATAAGTACGCTAAAAAAAGCAAAAGGTTTCAAACTTTGTTCGCCCCTTTTGCTCTGCTGCTTATAAAATCTCTGTCCAACCGTCTTGTTGTTTGATTTTCTTCGCTTTCATTAATGTACCAAGTGCTCGTTTGAAGGCGCCTTTACTCATCTCAAACATTTCTTGGATTTCCTCAGGTGTCGATTTGTCACCAAACGGCATTTTGCCACCTACGCTCTCAAGGTAGGCAAAAATTTTCTCTGCATCCTCACCTAAGCGCTCATGCTTACGCGGTAAAAGTGAGCCATTTAAAGAGCCATCTTCTTTTACATCAATAATACGAACCGTTACATCTTGTCCTAAACGTGGCTCTGCTTTCATCTCTGAATTATGGATAAAAATACGATAAGGTTGATCTACACCTAACAGGAACGAACCTACAGGCAGTAAACGATACGGGCGTGCAATAATGTTTTGATTATGCATATCGTCAAGTGCACCTTCGTAAAGTTCGTTCACTTTCTCTTCTGTCACAAGTCGTCCAAATAAATCGCCGTTACGGTCTGTACGCAACGTCATATAAAGATGATCACCTGGCTCTGGCCATAACTCCTGAAGTGCTGGCAAGTCTTCTGCTTTTACTAATACTTCACGTGATGTACCAATATCCATATAAGCACCTTCACGCGTTACTTTTAATACACGTGCCCAACCGTACTCCCCTTGGCGAATAGTTGGTAAAGCTGTTGTTGCTTGTAAATCGCCTCTGCGATCTGCAAATAAAAATACTTCTACAAGATCACCAATTGCTAATGATTCCATGACTTCTGAAGTGTTTAGCGGAATCTCTAAATCGCCATTCGTTAGTATGTAACGTGACCCCTGCTCTTCTAAAACTGTCAATGAAACGATTTGACCTGATTTTAATTCGTTCATTTGTTCTTTCCTTTCATTATACATTATGCTGTGTTTTCATCTGTTCAAGCTTTTTCATAAACTCTGTTTGTTCTTCCATCAACTGAACTAAATCAGCAATACGATCGATTGAATTCCAACTCAAATGATGCTCAATTCCTTCAACATCCTCATATATACGTTCTTCATCAACACCAATCAGACGTAAAAATTGTTCTAAAAGCTCATGACGTTGCACAAGTCTTTTCCCTAACTTTACCCCTTTAGGCGTTAATGTTAATCCTCTATACTTTTCGTATATTAAATATCCGTCTTTATCTAATTTTTGGACCATTTTCGTAACTGAGGAAGGTAGAACAGATAATGCTTCCGCAATGTCGGACACACGTGCGTACCCTTTATTTTCGATTAGCAAATATATTTGTTCAATGTGATCCTCCATACTAGGTGTTGGCATATCTTGTCCCCTCACTTTCCAATTGCTAATTTAAGTTTACTACAATGTTGTATAAAAAGTTAACTGAAAACAAGAATGAGCCGAACACTACTTCGTCGGCTCATTTTTATGTCGTGGATTTCTTCCTACTATATGAATCGCACGAATTATTTGTTTATTAATTTCCTCAATGTTTTCCGGTGTATTCAACTGTCCGAACGCCACGTCTCTTGACTCATTAGAAGCAACATACTTTGACGGCAACGCATTTAACGCTATTGCTATTATATCCATCTCACATTGATTACAATGACAAAATGTTTGATATTCAGTTCCATGTAACAAAAAACTTACTAAACCTCGAACAATTTCTTCCGTAGCATTTACTAGTATCGGCTGCGTCATATAATCCTTTAACCCCATTTTTCCTGTTTAAACATGTATCTATTCCATCATATAACTATTAAACCAATAACTCAACTAAGCAAATTGTTTTAGATGAAAATTTATTAAGGAACTGATCTATTATTCTATTTTCAAAAGATATTATCTTTTTGACTTCGATACTTTCATTAATCTTAATGAATTTAATACAACAAGCAATGTTGCCCCCATATCAGCAAAAATAGCAATCCATAATGTTAGCCAACCAGGAATAACGAGTAATAAAGCAAGCGCTTTAAGACCTAAGGCAAACACAATATTTTGTTTAATAATTAAAAGTGTCCGCTTACTTAAGCGCATCATATAAGGCAATCGTTGTAAATCATCGCCCATCAACACAATATCGGCTGTTTCTAATGCTGCATCTGTTCCTGCACCACCCATAGCAATTCCAATCGAAGCGGATGCTAGTGCTGGTGCATCATTCACACCATCACCGACCATTGCAACAGAGCCATATTGTTTTTGTAATTCTTTCATTGCATCTAGCTTTTGTGCCGGTAACAATGATGAACGGACATCGGCTAGTTGTAAGTCACTTGCAATCGCTTTTGCCGTCAGCTCTGCATCTCCCGTAAGCATCACTGTCTTAACGTTTTGCTCCGTTAGCTCATTTATCACTTTTTTACTTTCTGAACGTAGTTGATCGGCAATCGCTAATAGTCCTAAAAAGTGCTGTTCTGTTGCCGCTGCAATGACTGACTTTCCTTGTTGTGCAAATAGCTGTATTTCCTTTTTAATATGCTCATCAATCGATGTAATCGTTTCAATCCATTCGATACTTCCAACGTAAATTTTCATGTCTTCAACAGTTGCATATGCCCCTTTACCCGTCACAGAGTTAAATTGGACAGGCTCAGGTAGCGTTAAATGACTGTCGCGCGTTTTCGCTAAAATCGCACGAGCGAGTGGATGTTGAGAGCTTTTTTCCACAGCGCCCACTAATCGTAGTAATTGCTCTTCTGTCACATCTGTGGCTGGGATTATATTTGTGACTTCAGGCATGCCCTTTGTTAATGTACCTGTCTTGTCAAATGCAATCGTTTGAATACGAGCAAGTTCTTCTAAATAAACGCCACCTTTAATTAAAACGCCTTGCTTTGCTGCATGGCCAATTGCTGTCACAATCGCAACAGGGGTTGAAATGACTAGCGCACAAGGACAGCCAACTACTAACGTAGCAAGACCTTGATAAATCCAATGTTGCCACTCGCCTGTGAAAAGTGGTGGGATAACAGCAACGAACAAGGCAACTAGCATAATAGCAGGTGTATAGTATTTTGCAAACCTATCGACAAATTTTTGAGACGGCGCTTTCTCCGCTTGAGCTTCTTCTACAAGATGAATGATTTTTGCAATCGTCGTATCAGCTACAAGCTTTGTTACTTTAACTTCTAGTGCGCCTTCTTCATTTAATGTTCCTGCAAATACGTCACTACCAATCTCTTTTTTCACTGGAATTGATTCACCTGTAATTGCTGCTTGATTGACCGTTGAACTACCACTAGTGACAACGCCATCCATCGCAATCTTTTGTCCTGGCTTTACAATTAATATATCGCCAATGACGATATCTTCCGTTGCTACTTGTACTTCATGATAGTGCTCCCCGTGCGAACGTTTAATTAGTGCAACAGGAGGCGCAATTTCCATTAATGTTTCAATTGATTGACGTGCCTTGTTCATGGAATACGCTTCAAGCGCTTCACTAACCGCAAAGAGGAATACGACAATTGCCGCTTCTTGCCACTCGCCGATAATAGCCGCTCCAATAATAGCAATCGTCATCAATGTTTTCATATCAAATTCAAAGCGAACTAAATTCCGCACACCCGTTTTGAAAATATCCATACCACCAACAACAATGGCTATAAAGTAAAGTATATTGGAGATTAGATTTCCTTCACCTCGTGTAAAGCTAAAATATAGCGAGATGACAATAAACAGAAGGGAAATACTTGCTAAAATATTTTCCTTTCGTTTATAAAAAGGCGTGCTCTTTTGAATACGCTCATTAGCTTTAATCACTTTAATCCCATCAAAAGCGCCAGCCGCTTCTAGCTGTTCAATCGTTACGTCACCGACAACAGTTAATTTAGCAGCACCAAAGTTTAACTGACATTCTTCAACTGTTGGTATTTCGCTAATATTCTTTTCGAATTTTGCCGCGCAATTTGCACACGACAAGTTTTGCAATCTATATTGTTGTTTCTCCTTTACCGCCATATTCGTTCACTTCCTTTGAGTGTTCATAAGCTATCGTTACAATTTGGTACACATGATCATCTGCAAGTGAATAATACATCATCTTGCCATCACGATAAGATTTCGCAAGACCGTGCTCTTTTAAATAACGCAAATGGTGTGAGGCTGTTGCTACAGATGATCCAATAATTGCTGCTACATCACATACACAAAGTGATGCTTCTAGCGTTAATGCATAAGCTATTTTTAATCTCGTTTCATCTGCCAGTGCCTTTAAAAACTTCGCCACTTTTGATAGCTCTGGCAATTGTTGCTTCACACGTTCAACCGTATCACCATGTACTTCCGTTACTTCACATATTTCTTTCGGCAATTTTTTCACCTCATTCAAATAAA
>JBJEFO010000088.1:0-5511 GCA_051874135.1 Lysinibacillus sp. | reverse complement strand
TTTTCGGGAAACTCCCGAAAAAAATGGATTTTCCGCACGTGCTTTATCCCCAAGGAGTCGCCAGCCGCCACTCCAATCAACTGGCTATCAAATGATTTTACCATTCAAAAAATTATAGTGAAGACTCAATAAGATAGTATCGCTTTTTCATGAATCAATAGAATGGAAGAACCCCTTATTAAAACATAAAGAAGGGTTCACTTTTGCCGTAGCGCGGTACAGCCACAGGAGCCGCAGTAGGAAATCCGAGTAGGCTTGCCTACTCTAGTTCCTACGGAGGCTGTGGTAAAGCGCGGAGGCTACAGACTTGAATAATGTTCAATTATAGAAATAATTGTTTTTTTAATTTGCTCATTATAAATTAATAAATCAAATGCAAAAAGTCTTCTTTTGTAATACCACCAAAGTATTTTGGAATATCGATATGCTCGATAGCTTCACTGATTGCTGTGCGGTCGTATTTTGTACCGACAAGTAGCTGTTCAATTTCTGCTACATCGCCAACACCGAAGAAATCGCCAAAGATTGTCGCTTCTTCTATAACCCCACGATTTACTTCTAAGCGAATATCGATGCTACCTGATGGGAAGCGTTGTTGCTTTTGAATATTGAAACGTGGTGATTTTCCATAGTTCCACTCCCATTGTTGATAGCGTTCTTTTGATAAGTTATAAATATTTTCCCAATCTTGTTCTGTTAACTCATAGTACTGAATGTGTTCTTCCCCGCCGAAAATTGACTTTAATATTTCCATACGGAATTGTTCAATCGTCATCGGCTCTTTTATAAACTCTGAAATATTCGCTACACGTGAGCGAACGGATTTGATTCCTTTTGATTCAATTTTATCCTTTTTCACTTTAAGAGCAGATACAACTGCATCAATTTCTGTATCAAACATTAATGTACCATGCGAGAACATACGTCCCTTCGTAGCAAATTGAGCATTTCCGGATACTTTACGCCCTTCAGCTAAAATATCGTTACGACCGGATAATTCCGCATTTACCCCCATTTTTTCTAGTGCATCAACAACAGGTTGCGTAAACTTTTTATAATTATTGAAACTGTTCCCGTCATCCTTTGTTAAAAAGCTGAAATTTAAGTTGCCTAAGTCGTGATAAACAGCACCACCACCAGACAAACGACGTACAACGATGATGCCGTTTTCCTCAATGTAATCCGTATTAATTTCCTCTATTGTATTTTGGTTTTTCCCAATAATGACAGACGGCTGATTTATATAAAACAGAAGGAAATCTTCTTTTTCGATATCCATATGCTTCAATACATATTCTTCAATTGCTAAATTAATGCGTGGATCTGTAATACCTTTATTGTCGATGAAATACATCATTTTCACTCCTTCACAAAATATACATAAATATTTTACCTTAAATTTCACGTTTTGTGTTGACGAACATAAACTGTTATAATACAATCAATATTAATAAAACAGTAATATAACAGTTTACTTAAAGGGGGATATCCACAATGTTAGAAAACGTAGTTGAGTTTTTCAAAAACTTACCAGATAAAGTTTGTGTTCAATGCGGTGATAAAATCGAAGAACAAAGCGAATGCTACAGCAACAATTGTGAGAAATGTAACACTCTTTAATTCACAGTTTATTGCTGGTTGATGCTTATCCTTATGATTTATTGAACTATAAAAAATGCTTACACATTTGACTCCAGAGCTCGCTCAAAGCTCAGGGGTTTTTTCTTTTCAATTGTTTTATATAGTTAATATTTTCGTTAAAAAACGTGTATTAGTACAGACTGTACTAATACACGTTTTTTTATACTTCCACGGATGTTGAATACTTACGTTCATCCCGCATTAATGGGCAGTAAGAATAATAATTCAACTATTAATGCTCATGATCATCCGATTGTTCATCGTCGTGTTCTTGATTTTCTTGTGTTTCACTGTCATCTTCCATCGAGCTTGAACTATTATCTTCTAATACTTTGCTCATATCCGGGTTCCCGACGATAAATTGTTGTTTCGGCATAACGTGCATACCACGTGCTGTCGTATGTGCGTACATGTAATAAACGCCATCGTGATTAAATGTATATTCTGCCGTATAAACACCGTCTTCGGTGAATTCACCATCTATCATTGTTCCTTCATCTCGAAGACCTGATTCCCACACTTCAAAGTCTACACTGTCGGCATCATTTACTACTTCTCCGCCTTGCGTTACTTTTACTTCAAGTGTAGTCGCTTCACCAACATTCAATTTTTCTGGTGTTAATACTTCAACGATTACCTCAACAGGTATTTCACCACTACCCAGCGTATCAACTGAATCATCTTCTGCTCCACAGCCGACTGCAAGTACTGCTGCCATCGCTAATGTTAAAAATAGCTTTTTCATTGTTCATCCTCCATTAACGGTAATTGAATCGTTACCGTCGTCCCTTTTCCTAATACACTTTCAATCGAAAGTACACCACGGTGTTGTTTTACAAGCTTGTCCACAATTGATAGACCAAGCCCACTGCCACCATCCGCTCTACTGCGCGCTTTATTCACCCGGTAAAATCGTTCTGTAATTTTCGGCAAGTCCTCTTGTGGAATACCAATTCCTTTATCAGCTACCGTAATAACAGCCATTTTACCATTTGCTTTCGCTTCTAGTCGAATGACTGTATTATCGTTCGAATAACGAACCGCATTTTCTAATAAGTTAATAAAAATTTGTTTGAGCTTTTGTTCATCCGCTTCCACAATAAGCTCCTCGTCTGCTTCTAGCAAAATTTCAATTTGCTTTTCTTTCGCTTTAACGTGAATTAGTTGAATAGCATCACGCAACGTCTCAGCTAACACAATCGGATATAACTCATCCATTTCTTCTGTTTCGACATGAACTAATTGCATTAATTCATTTGTAAGTCGTTCCATCCGGTTCGCTTCTCTAGCAATGAGGCGAATCGCTTCTTCCTTTTGCTCCCCTTCTATAAAACCGTTTTGAATCGATTCACTATATCCTTTCACATAGCTGATTGGTGTACGTAACTCATGGGAAACGGTCGCAAGAAACGCTTTCTTTTCTTCATCTTCTTGTTGAATCGCTTGTGCCATTTGATTAAAGGCGTTCGATAGCTGGCCAATTTCATCATTTGATGTAACGGAAACTCGCGCACGATAATCACCGGTTGACATTTGCTGAACTGCTTGTTGCAATTCATGAAGCGGACGCATAATACGACGTAACACTTTAAATACAAAGTAACCGACAATAAGGGAAAATAATACCATCACACCGATTAAAAGCACTACTTCTTCGTTTGCCAATTCACTAATTTTCGCAAGTGGGTGATATAAATATAAAATGCCTTCTAGCCGATTTTCATCGGTCAACGGTAAAATAACCGAAATAATTTGCCGTTCAAAACGCTCTTCATAGCCAATTTTTGTTACTGCTTTACCTGCGAGTAATTGTTGGCGTTCTTCCGGACCAATCAATGTTTCATACTCAATATCAAACGGTACACATGCACTTAGCTCACGAGGGTTTCGTACAGCAAACACATGAAATACCCCGTAACTATTATGCTCTTCCACTTCCGCAACTAACTCGTCTGTTACTGGACCACCTTTGTATTTCGTTGCGAGCTTTTCACCATATTCAATCATGGAGCTCTCTGTATCTTCCACATACAGCTGTTCATATAAAAAATCTGTTAATAAATACATGAACGCAATCGTGATGACGATGAAAGCAAAGATGAGCGCCCAAATTTTACTGGAAAGTGTTTTCATTTTAATTTTTCAAAGCGATAGCCGATACCCCAAACCGTTTGGATATATTCGCTTGCTTCTTTCGATTGTTTACCGAGTTTTAATCGTAATGTTTTAATATGAGTATCCACCGTACGTGTACCGCCACCATAGTCAATATCCCAAATGCGCTCAAGTAGCTGTTCACGAGAATATACATTATCTGGATTTTGCATGAACAAATGTAGCAATTCATACTCTTTTAACGTTAATGGCACATGCACATCATTAACCATTACTTTACGCGATACCTCGTCTAATTTAATGCAGCCGCGCGTTAAAAACTTCTGCTCCTCCTCATACACTAAGCGGCCTGTCCGACGAAGCACCGCCTGAATACGTGCGACAAGCTCACTCGCGGTAAATGGTTTAATAATATAATCATCTCCACCAATTGTTAAGCCTTTTACTTTATCCTCATTCGCATCACGTGCTGTTAAAAAAATAATTGGAACATCTGATTTAAGACGAATTTTCGTACATACTTGAAAACCATCTTCTTCTGGCATCATAACATCAAGTAAAATTAAATCTACTTCCTCATTAGCCAATATTTCATATGCCTGTTGACCATTCTCTGCCGTCAATGTACGGAAGTTTGATTTAAGTAGCATCACTTCGATTAAATTACGCATATCTAGTTCATCATCAATAATTAGTATAGTCGTCATTCCATACCCTCCCTTACAAACAATTGAAATGGACCCTTGTCTGTTTGCACTTCCTTGACAATTTCTTGTTCATTTAAAAAATAAATGTTTTGATCGTCATAACCTGCTACGACGATATAACCTGCAAAGTAAGCTGCCGCAAAAGGATTAGCTCCGACTTTTTGTTGCCATAAAATTCTACCTTTCGTATCGGCGACGTAGAGCATATTTGCACCGTGACTAATGACAGCGACTTCATCATCTTTTTCCGCTATTCCAACTGGCATAAGCGGCATATTAATTTCGGTCTGTTTTTCCCCTGTTGTTAAATTATAAACGTCTATCGTTTCATTTGGTTTACTACCTTCACCATGTCCGCCAATCCAAACGCTATTTTCCTGTTCTAAAATAGCAATACCATGGGAAGACTTCATAATCTCCCATTCATCTACTACATTCAACGTAGCAATGTCAAGTACCGATAAAATGGTATCTTTGTAGTTTACAACATATAAATAACCGTTACTTGCTACCATTGACATCGGATAATTATATAATTTTTGTTCATATAATTTTTTGCCTTGCAAATCGTAACTTGTCACCGCATTAGATTTACTATTAGTCATAAAAAATTGCTTTGATTGCTGATCATAGTAAGCATTCGTTGTACCAATTCCACAATCAATTGTTGCAACATGCTTACCTGTGGAAAGTTCATATAAATGGGCTTCTGTTAATTCATGACCATACATCAGTACCCTATCATGCTGAATTAATGTACCTCCCGTATATGCAACTTCAAATTCCCAAGTAGCTAACCTTTTTGCTTCCTGGTCAAAAAAAGTTAAGGAAGGTTGTAAAATATTGACCGATGCAATGAACGATTGATGCGGGTTAATCGCTGTAAATCTAGGTTCACTACAACCAGTTAATAGTAGGATGCACATCAATAAGACAAAAATGGACTTCTTCATCTTCATTCACCCCCAAAATAATCGTACTTCACAATTGTGAAATAAAAATGAAGTATGTACGGTAAAATTGTGAACTTCCATATTTTAAATTTTGA
>JBJEFO010000087.1:0-5518 GCA_051874135.1 Lysinibacillus sp. | reverse complement strand
TTTTTTCTCGAAAAAGGCCAATTAGCGGAATCGACATACGACTTATTTATAAATAAATGTCATTTCTTAGGTCTATGTTCTTAAATGGCACTTATTTTAGAATAAGTTGTATACGAATCCTGCTGATTGGGTGTTTTAACGATTTAAAAGTGTGCGCCTAATTATTTTGTTAAAATTTTTTACTGTGTGTGAAATTTTTTTATCAAGAAAAATTAATATCGTCATTTTTTTGATAGACATAAATCAATACGACTAATTTTGAGCATGTAGCGTTTTTTCGGAAAAACATTACTTTTCGTCAAAAAATACGCCCATTTACAAAGATTTTGGCTCTCCAGACGAATGAATCTTTTAGTAAAATTCTCTCTTTTTTATCATGTAATCTGTTTGTCAAGCGCTTTTTTTCGAGTGAAAACGTTCATTTTTCATTAAAAACAGAGGTTTTTTCGCTGATTTTTTAGCAAAATTGAACAGAAAATGCCTCTAGCACATAGCATTTTTTCTTCGTTCTATTGCTTTAGCCAGGGCGGAAAGTTCTTTGATATACATATATTTACAAGATAAGCCTGCTCAAACGCATATGTGAGCAGGCTTTTTATGTTGTTTATAAAACGATTGATAAATAATTTTTATCGGTTCCACTGTTGTTTTACTTTTCTTCCTATTAAAAACAAAGCGAGTAAGTAGAGGACGATGATGAATACCGTATCCCAGTTGCCTGCTGCTATTTGGTGCCCTGCAAGTGAAAAGGCTAAGATAGTTGGCAGTTTACCTAGAACGGTTGCAGTGATAAAGGCAATTATATTGACGTTCGAAATACCAGCAATTAAATTGATGCCGGCAGAAGGTAAAATCGGAATGATCCGGCCGAGTAACACGGCTAAAAAGCCATTTGTTTTAATTAACTCAAAGTATTTCGTTAAATGTTGCCGTTTCGTTAAATATTTCATGGCAACACGGCGTAAAATGCTTTTACTCAGGAGGAATAAAAGGATTGACCCCGTTGTTGTACCAAGCATATTAATGAGTAAACCTGAGACGAAATCATAATGACTGGCAATAAAAGCAGCTAGTACTGGAATCGGCGCAAAGGGAACTATTGAAACGAGTGCCATAATGAAAAAGTGATAAAGCCATGTAAAGGGGCTTTCATTTTGTACGATGTTTAAAAATAATTGTTCCATATAATATCCTTTTAATCGTTTTAGCTATAGTATACGTGAAATTTTAGTATGACCAATCAAGTAAATTGATTTTTCAGGGAGATACCGTATGTAGTATACGTACATTATTGGCTAAGAATAATTTTTCAATAAATGGTAAAATATTAAAATAAACGTTTTTTGCGAAACCATAACGTTATGGTTTCCGTATAAACTAGTATATACTATAAAAAGTATTAAGAAATGACAATTTATGAGTAAAACAACGGAGGTGAATCCCTCGACGTGAGGGAACATATTGGACTCGAGTATATTGAATATCATTTTACTAATCATTTTTTTAGGATTAACAGGTTTTTTCGTAGCAGCCGAATTTGCGGTTGTTAAAATTCGCAAATCTAGAATTGACCAGCTAATTGACGAAGGGAATAAAAAAGCAGTCATTGCTAAGAAAGTTGTCAGTGACCTGGATTATTACTTATCAGCGTGTCAATTAGGTATAACAATCACAGCAATCGGTTTAGGGGCATTTACAAAGCCTTACGTAAAACAATTAATGTATCCTATATTTGAATGGTTAAATACACCTGAAACGTTAATGAACGTCTTATCATATGGTATTGCGCTTGCAGTCGTGAGTTATTTACACGTTGTTATTGGAGAAATGGCACCAAAAACATTGGCCATTCAGTTCTCAGAGAAAATGACATTACTGTTAGCTCCACCACTCTATTATTTTGGTAAAGTTATGTATCCATTTATTCAAGCGTTAAATGGTACATCTCGCTTTTTATTACGAGCAGTTGGTGTAAAAGCGGCGAGTGAAGATCAAGCTTATTCTGAAGAAGAATTAAAAATTATTATGGCGCAAAGCTTCCAAGGTGGAGAAATTGATAAGCAAGAATTAGAGTACATGGAAAATGTATTTGCATTCGATGAGCATGTTGTAAAAGATATTATGGTTCCAAGAACAGAGCTCGTTATGATTGATAAGGATATGGATACGAAAGAAATTGTACCCTTATTAGATGAGCATAATTACACACGTTATCCAGTTGTTGAAGAAAACGATAAAGATAAAATTATAGGATTTGTCAATGCAAACAAGCTACTTAGCCGCATTGTAACGAATCGTGAAATCATTTTGAATGATTTTGTACGTCCAATTTCTTTTGTTTTTGAACAAACACCGATTCAAGATGCACTACTGAAAATGCAGGAGGAACGTGTGCATATTGCAATTGTCATCGATGAGTATGGTGGGACTGCGGGTATGTTAACGATGGAAGATATTTTAGAGGAAATCGTTGGTGAAATCCGAGATGAATTTGATGCAGATGAAGTAGACGAAATTCGTAAAACAGGTGAAAACGAGTATACAATTAATAGCCTTGTATTATTAGAAGATTTAGAGGATCGCTTCGGTCTTGAATTTGAGGACAGTGAAGACGTTGATACGCTAGGTGGTTGGGCGCTTCATATGGGTTTAAAAGTTGCATCAGAAGTAACACAAGGATTAGAAATTCAGCAAGATCAGCATCTTTGGGTTATTGGTGAAGTTGAAAACTATCATATTAAAGAAGTGATCTTTAAACAAAATGTTCTAAAACAATAACGGTTTATTAATGGAGGTGAATCCCTTTTACTAAGGGAATCTATTGGACGGAATAATTATTTTAAATTTAGCTTTAATCGCATTATTTATTTTACTAACAGCGTTTTTTGTTGGTGCAGAATTTGCGATTTTAAAAGTGCGTATGTCGCGAATTGATCAGCTAATAGCTGAAGGTAATAAAAAAGCAATTACGGCAAAAAAGGTTACACAAGACTTAGATTATTATTTATCAGCGTGTCAGCTAGGAATTACTGTTACAGCGCTTGTTTTAGGGGCATTAGGTGAACCGACAGTTGAAAAAATGTTAGCACCTGTTTTTGATTATTTAAATTTAGGTGAAGCACTTTCAACGGCATTGTCGTATGCGATTGCATTATCAGTTGTTACATTCTTACACGTAGTGCTTGGAGAATTAATGCCGAAAACATTAGCGATTCAATATGCTGAGAAAATGACGCTGCTATTAGCTCCTCCGCTATATTGGTTCGGACAAGTGTCAAAGCCGTTTATTGCTATATTAAACGGTTCAGCTCGCCTTTTATTAAAAGTATTTGGTGTAAAGCCAGCAGGGCATGATGAAGTGTATTCAGAGGAAGAGTTAAAAATGATTGTGACGCAAAGTTATGAAGGTGGCGAAATTAACCAAACAGAGCTTGCGTATTTAGAAAACATTTTTGCTTTTGATACGCGTCAATTAGAAGATATTATGATTCCACGCTCACAAATGGTAATGCTAGAAAAGCAACAAACGCTTGAACAAATGGTAGCGGTAATCGAAGAGTTTGAATATACACGATATCCAGTCATTGATATTACGAAAAAGAAAAATGATGTCATCGGGTTTATTAATACAAAAGAAATGTTAACGGATGTTGCGGCAGGTCGCTCAAATGACATGACAACTTTTATCCAAGACATTTTACGATTTAAACAATCAACAGCAATTAAAGAAGTTTTCTTAAAAATGCAACAAACGCGTAAGCATATGGCGGTTGTAACGGACGGCAAAGGAGTCATCATTGGACTTGTGACAATGGAAGATATTTTATCCGAAATCGTCGGCGAAATTCAAGATGAAGATAATGGCGATATCGTTTACGCAACATAGAAGAAATGGGGACACTTAAACAGCGCAATCTGTTTAAGTGTCTTCTTTATTTGATAAAAAAATATCAAAAATGTACAACATAAACGAAACTATCACGTTCTACTTTTCGTCAAGATAGTGAACATCAATTATTAAAGGATGATAAGTACTTGTTACATTATAAAATATATAGTCAAGATCATGAGGAATGGGTTGTGTTAGTGCATGGTGCTGGCGGAAGCTCGACAATTTGGTACAAACAAATTCGGGCATATCGTAAGCATTTTAATGTGTTAGTAGTAGATTTACGCGGACACGGTGCTTGTAGCATTGATAACAGCCCATCAACTTACACAATCGATTTAGTGAGTCAGGATATTTTAGAGGTGTTAGACTTTCTAAATATTGAAAAGGCTCATTTTGTGGGGGTTTCATTAGGGACAATGTTAATCCGACAATTAGCTGAAACGAATCCAGAGCGTTTCCATACAATGGTTCTTGCGGGGGCAGTAATCCGTATCACACCAAGGCTACACTTTTTACTTGGACTAGCTAATATTTTTAAAAAGATGATTCCTTTCATGTGGTTATATAAACTATTCGCATGGATTTTAATGCCGAAAAAAACACATAAAACGTCACGCTCTCTATTTGTCCAAGAGGCAAAAAAAATTAAGCATCGAGAATTTTTACGATGGTTAACATTAACTGGTGGCATCGCAAAATATTTAGTGAAAATTAATGAAAAGGATACAAATATCCCGGCCCTTTATATTATGGGGGAAGAGGATTATGTATTTTTAGAGCCTGTAAAACAAATCGTGAAAGAGCATCAATCGAGTGAACTAGTCATTTTAAAAGATAGCGGTCACGTATGTAATGTTGATCAAGCAGCACAATTTAATGAAGTATCGATGCAATTTTTAACAGCGCATTAAAATAATAAACAGCAAGGGCCGCTATTAAATTAGTGGTCCTTATAAACTATGTATTTGGCGTTTCTAGTACTGTAATGTACAAATTTTTAAATTAGAAGAAGGTTAATAGAATAAAAGCTCCTCCACAAAATATAAATAAAATCCCTAACCCTAATAACCAACCTAAATAATTGTCAAAGCTCAAAAATCCAATAAACGTCATTATATATACTATATTCGCTCCTCACCTAAGATGTTATTTAATATCTTTACTTAAGCAGTTAGGTAAAAGTTTCCGTATATAAAGTTTGAGTATGTAAGGGAAATAAATTTTTAATCTAAAAAAATTGTTTAAGGATGAATTAGGAGATTAAATAAAATCTCTTACCAAAATACTTTATTTAAAGGAGGAAGGTGTAGTGACAAGTAAAAAAACTTTACAAAAATATTTTTCTATATAAATAGGAAGAAACTCAATTGGAAAACAAAATAAAGAGGCGTTAAAAAGTTAGAATAATTTTATTCTAAAATAAAGGTTGCAAAATTAATTGGAGGGGGTTATAGTTATAAACGTTGCTGCAAGACAAACGCGGCAAACGAAAGAAAATAAAAATTTTAATAAAATCGTTGACAAACGAAAACGAAGTTGTTAAGATAGTAAACGTTCGCCTGACATAAGGTGAAGACATGAACTTTGAAAACTGAACAAGCAAAACGTTAACAATAATTTTCTTTC
>JBJEFO010000086.1:0-5538 GCA_051874135.1 Lysinibacillus sp. | reverse complement strand
TATTTAATACTTTTAAAATTTTTCTTTCCGTCGTAGGAATAAACCATTGGCTTTCCTTCTACATATGTTTCGAGGTGAACAGATCTACCCCACAATTGATAAATATATGGTAAAACGTACTCCAAATATTTTGGATCAAGTTCTGTTCCTTCATAGCCATGTTTTAAATACAATTCGCCATTTCGCGAAAAATCACCATTTTCGACAACAATATAAGGGAATCCCCCATTTACACGCATTGAAACAAGCTGATCGCGAACATTTTCGTAATCTTTATCTGTAATTTTATATTCATTGCCTTTTTTCTCAAATAAATAAAGATCTTCCTGCTCCACTAATTCCTTTTTTAAATAGTTTCGAATAAATGAAATATCCGATTCGATTTCTCGAACCTCGAAAATCTTTTCTCGACCTGAGTTTGGCTTAATACCTACCTTTATCATTTCCTCTGTTGGATTATCGTAACGCCTCTCAATATCTTCAAAAATCTTCAAACCTAAATAATACGGATTTATAGATGTCTTTGATGGTTGCACAACACCTGCATTTAATTTAGCAAATTCGATTGTTTCTGCCGTCGTTAAGTTTAACTCCCGCAATATTCGTTGATGCCAGAAAGACGCCCAGCCCTCATTCATAATTTTTGTTTCTAGCTGTGGCCAAAAATACAGCATTTCCTCACGCATCATCGTTAAAATATCTCGTTGCCAGTCTTCTAGCTCTCGACTAAATTGTTCAATAAACAGCAGTAAATCCTTTTCTGGCTTTGGTGGGAACGGTTTTCTCTTTTTTCGCGGTACTTCTATCTTTTCTTCTGTCCTATCTAAGTCCCAAAGGTCATCATAAATTGTTTTTGGCGTAACATCTTCTTCTTCTGCATCCTCTAAATCATAGTTGTCTCGTAACTGCTTCGGTCGCAAAATAGACGGATCAATATGCTCTTGGATTGATAATACAGCATCTAAAAATTGCTCTACCTCTTCTTTTCCATAGCGCAGTTCATAGTCCGCTATTCGTTCTGCTGTCGCCGTCATACTTTCAACCATATCGCGTCTCGTATTCGAAAATCGAACATTATTTTTGAAAAAATCACAATGCGCTAAAACGTGCGCAATAATTAATTTATTTTGAATTAACGTATTTGTATCAAGCAAAAATGCATAGCAAGGATTAGAATTGATGACAAGCTCATAAATTTGACTTAAGCCTAAATCATATTGAAGCTTCATTTTGTAAAATTGCTTACCAAAGCTCCAGTGTGTATAGCGGGTAGGCATTCCGTATGCGCCAATCGTATAAATAATATCTGCTGGACAAATTTCATAACGCATCGGGTAAAAATCAAGCCCAAAACTTGTCGCAATTTCAGTAATTTCTTCAATGGCTCGGGAAAGCTCCTTTTCCATTAAATCCATCCCTCCTTAATCATTGACACTATAGCTCTAAACTGAAACGTCTACTTTTCGGAAAAATGTTTTTAATGCTGGATACACATCTGTTTTTTGCTTCAAAATATAATGGCGGAACTTCGGGTTATCCAGCTTCCTGTAATTTGACATTAACGTAGAAAATCGACTATACGCATTCACTTCTCCATAACCAAACATACTGCATACTTCCATAAGCTCCTGCACTAATTTCAAACATTTTTCATTGTCAGATGTTAAATTTTCGCCGTCTGAAAAATGAACAGGATAAATATTGTATTTAGTAGGGCTATACTTCTCTTGAATAAGTTCTAATGCTTTTACATAAGCCGATGAACACATCGTACCGCCGCTTTCTCCTTTTGTGAAAAAATCTTCTTCTGTTACGACTTTTGCCTCCATATGATGCGCGATAAATTCAATCTCTACAGATTCATATTTAGAACGTAAAAACCTTGTCATCCAAAAGAAGAAACTTCTTGCACAATATTTTTCAAACTCTCCCATTGAACCACTTGTGTCCATCATCGCAAGAACAACAGCCCGTGATTCTGGTTTAATCTCCTCATCCCATGTTTTAAATCGCAAATCATCCGTATGAATCGGGGAAATGGCTGCCTTACCTTTAATGGCATTACGTTTTATAGCCGAAAGAATCGTCCGTTTTTTATCGATATTACCCATTAGCCCTTTTTTTCGAATATCCTTAAACTCAATTTTTTCAACTGTAATATCTGCCATTTCCTTTTGCTCTAAATTAGGCAATTCTAATTCACTAAATAACATATTTTCTACTTCGGCAAGATTTACTTCCGCCTCATAATAATCTTCTCCAGGGTTCTTCCCTGCTTCCTTACCTTTTCCTGCCCCCTGCTGTCCTTTACTTCCATCGCGAGCCACTACATCGCCAACTTTACTATCCCCTTTTCCTTGCCCTACATGTTTAGATTTGTCGTTATTATAACGAATTTTATATTCATCTAATGAGCGAATCGGAATTTTTAAAACTTTACGCCCATCTGACATAATAATACTTTCCTCACTAATTAAATCTGGCAAATTATTTTTTATCGCTTCTCTTACTTTTTCCATATGTCGTTGTTGGTCTTGATGGCCTTTACGATGGAGCGACCAATTTTCTTTCGAAACGACAAAACGGTTATTTTGCTCTTCACTCATTTTTATCCTCTCCATCCCCTTAACATATTTGGAAATTTCATTTAAAAAAGGCCCTCTTATTAATTACGCCCCGCTATAATTGCCGGAAGCTAAACTAGGGAAATTCACTTTTTATATTCTATGACTCTTTTTGAAATGTTTGTACGACATTTAAGCTAGAAAAATTGAACTTTAAACAAATAGCACGTGTTGATGGATTTTCTTATGTGGATTTCCTTGAAAAACCTATACTTTCTTATCCACTAAGAAAAAAAAGAGTGTCCTCCAAAAAGCAGTGGACACCCCATTAAATAATTATCGATTTAGTAAACTACCTACATATTGTAGTAATTCATTTGCTGAAGTTGAGTTATAGCCATATTCATCAATTAATGTAGCAACGACTTCATTAATTTTCTTAAGTTGCGATTCATCAGGCGTTTTACTAGAAGTTGTAATTTTCACGACATCTTTTAAATCTGCGAACATTTTCTTTTGAATGGCCTCTCGTAATCTTTCATGAGAATCATATTCAAATCGCTTTCCTTTTCGTGCAAATGCCGATAGGCGAATTAAAATCTCTTCACGGAATGCCTTTTTCGCATTTTCTGATACACCGATTTGTTCTTCTATAGAACGCATTAATTTTTCGTCAGGATTCATTTCCTCACCTGTTAAAGGATCTCGCAGCCTATTTTTATTGCAATATGCTTCTACGTTGTCGAGATAGTTATTCATCAACGTTTTCGCTGATTCTTCATAAGAATAAACAAATGCCTTTTGCACTTCATTTTTCGCAATTTCATCGTATTCTTTCCTTGCGATAGCGATGTAGTTCATGTATTTTTCTCGGTCTTCCTGGGAAATCGAAGGGTGTTGATCAAGTCCATCCTTCAACGAACGCAGTACATCTAACGCATTAATAGACGGTACTTCTTTGCGAATAATGGCCGAGGAAATCCGATTAATAATATAACGTGGGTCAATGCCATTCATACCTTCAGATGGATATTCTTTTTTCAAATCCTCTACATCCACTGTATTGTATCCTTCTACACTTTCCCCATCGTACAGACGCATTTTCTTTACAAGATCGATACCTTGTTTTTTCGGTACTTCTAACCTCGTTAAAATTGAAAAAATAGCTGCCGCCTTTAAGGCATGTGGCGCAATGTGAACGTCTGCCATATCGCTATCATTAATCATTTTTTGATAAATACGCTCTTCTTCACTTACCTTTAAATTATACGGAATAGGCATGACGATAATTCGAGAATGAAGTGCCTCATTTTTCTTATTTGAAATGAACGACCGGTATTCTGTTTCATTCGTATGCGCAATAATCAATTCATCCGCACTAATTAATGCAAATCGACCTGCTTTAAAATTCCCTTCTTGCGTTAAAGATAATAAGTGCCATAAAAATTTTTCGTCTAGCTTTAAAATTTCTTGGAATTCCATCATGCCTCGGTTTGCTTTGTTCAACTCTCCATCAAAGCGATAAGCTCGTGGATCCGACTCCGAACCGAACTCTGCTATCGTTGAAAAATCAATACTACCTGTCAAATCAGCAATATCCTGTGATTTAGGATCAGAAGGTGTAAATGTGCCAATACCAATTCGTTTATCTTCCGAGAAGAAAATGCGCTCCACCATGACGTTTTCAATACGTCCATCATATTCCTTTTCAAGACGCATCGTATTTAATGGTGATAGGCTTCCCTCAATCCGAATACCATACTCCTTGTAAAAATCCTCACGTAAATGATGTGGAATAAGATGCAGTGGATCCTCAAACATCGGGCAACCTTTTATCGCATAAACGGCTCCTTCATCTGTACGTGAATATTGCTCAAGTCCTCTTTTTAACAACGTCACAATCGTCGATTTACCACCACTCACCGGCCCCATCAATAATAAAATTCGCTTTCGAACGTCTAACCTTCTTGCTGCTGGATGGAAGTACTCCTCCACTAACCTTTCAAGTGCGGTTTCTAACCCAAAAATCTCTTTCCCAAAAAATTGGTACATTTTTTGTCCGTTTTTTTCTTTTACTCCTGCACTTTTAATCATATTGTACACACGTGAATGTGCAGATTGGGCAACTTCTGGTCTATCCTTTATAATTTCCAAGTATTCCGCAAATGTACCTTCCCATTTCAATCTATACTCTTCTTCTCTGTAGCTCTTGGCCATATTTAAAATATCGATGTTCATCCCTCCATTTAGGGCAGGCTTTTTACCATAGTATGAAATGAGACAAATTATGATACCTAATACTTTTCATTCATTTAAAATAAAAACGCAGAGATTCAAAGTGAATGCTCTACGCCTTCATACATATTTAATTAGATGGTGACTGAATTTGATTTTTTACTTGCTCAATATTTGTATTACTGTAAACAGATGTACCATGTCCACCCGTCTTTGCAAGGACTTCCATTACTTCCTTATAAGACAAACCAGACGCCGCATTTTTTCGTTTAACCTCCTCTATATCCGTGCCACTTATCGTTTTCCCTTCGTTACCATTCGCCATTGCTAAACCTCCTACATTGTTTTCGTTAGGATTCCTTAAATTCGTATGACTATGTAAATGAATGAAATAAAAGCAGACGGTCAGAAATCATAACCATCTGCTTTTTAATGTGAAAGTAAGCGATTTATTTAGAGAGATGAGGCTTGACTCGAAATTTCTGTGCTATGCTTTTCCCTTTTTACGGGCCGCTATTTCATCTTGCATCTCTTCTTTTAATGCTTCGATTGACTGTTCACGTCGCTCATTTTTTGCGCTAATTTCCGCACGCTGCGCCTGGTCTGCAAACTCCATACTAATTTCCGCTTCATGAAGATTGTCTTCTGTGTTTCGAACAATCTCACGAATTCGCTCAACGTTATTTGATCTGTCATCTGGTTTCGGATACTTTGAATTCGGCATGTTGACCTCCTAAAT
>JBJEFO010000085.1:0-5566 GCA_051874135.1 Lysinibacillus sp. | reverse complement strand
GGACCTGTATTGCAGGAGTTAAAAGCAGCGGCGAAAAAAGCGAAAAAAATATATCTCGCAGCCGATCCCGATCGTGAAGGGGAAGCTATTGCATGGCATCTTGCAACGGCTTTAAATATCGATACAACATCGGATTGTCGTGTTGTATTTAATGAGATTACAAAAGAGGCGATTTTAGATAGCTTTAAGCATCCACGTGCAATCAATATGGACTTAGTCGATGCACAACAAGCTCGCCGTATTTTAGATCGTCTAGTTGGCTATAATATTAGCCCGATTTTATGGAAAAAGGTGAAAAAGGGTTTATCAGCTGGTCGAGTACAATCAGTAGCCCTTCGCCTTATCATCGATCGTGAGAATGAAATTAAAAGCTTTGTACCAGAAGAATACTGGTCAATTGAAGGACTTTTTGAAAAAGGGAAAAAACAATTTGATGCGCTTTATTACGGTACAAATGATGAAAGGGTAAAACTGACGAATGAAGCGGAAGTGAAAGCTATATTAGCTCAGTTAAAGGGCGATGAATTTGAAATTACGAATGTTGTGAAAAAAGAGCGTAAACGTAATGCAGCTCCAGCCTTTACAACATCATCCTTACAGCAAGAAGCGGCGCGTAAATTAAACTTCCGTGCAAAGAAAACAATGATGCTTGCACAGCAACTGTATGAAGGTATTGATATCGGTAAAAAAGAGGGGACAGTTGGTTTAATTACGTATATGCGAACAGATTCAACACGTATTTCCGATACGGCAAAGGCTGAGGCAGTGGGCTATATCGAAGGGAAATACGGCAAAGACTATGTTGTTGGGGAAGTCAAACAGGCGAAAAAGCAAGCAAATGCACAAGATGCCCATGAGGCAATTCGACCAACAAGTGCAATGCGTACACCAGATGAATTAAAAGCAGTACTTAGCAGAGATCAATTACGTTTATACCGTTTAATTTGGGAGCGCTTTATTGCAAGTCAAATGGCCCCAGCTATTCTTGATACAGTAACCGTTGATTTGCAAAATGAAGGCGTGCAATTCCGTGCAAACGGTTCACACGTAAAATTCCCAGGGTTTATGAAGCTATACATTGAGGGAACGGATGATCAAACAGAAGAAACAACGAAATTACTTCCGGAAATGGTAGTGGGTGATAAAGTAAAAACGCTAAATATTGAGCCGAAACAACACTTTACACAACCACCTCCACGCTATTCAGAAGCACGTTTAGTAAAAACGCTTGAAGAGTTAGGGATTGGTCGACCGTCAACATATGCACCGACACTTGATACAATTCAAAAGCGTGGGTATGTACAGCTTGATGCAAAGCGTTTCGTTCCAACAGAGCTCGGAGAAATTGTCCATCAGGCAACGTTAGAGTTTTTCCCTGAAATTATTAATATCGAGTTCACGGCAAAAATGGAACAAGATTTAGATGGTATTGAAGAGGGGATTACGAATTGGGTTCAAGTAATCGATGCGTTTTACAAAGATTTCGAGCCACGTGTGAAATATGCAGATGAAATGATGGAAAAAATTGAAATTAAAGACGAGCCAGCCGGTGAAGATTGTGAAAAATGTGGTTCACCAATGGTTTATAAATTAGGGCGTTACGGTAAATTTATGGCTTGTTCAAATTTCCCAGATTGTCGTAATACGAAAGCGATTATGAAACTGATTGACGTAAAATGTCCGACGTGTAAAGAAGGAGAAATTGTTGAGCGTAAAAGTAAAACAAAGCGTGTCTTTTATGGCTGTAACAGATACCCAGAATGCGAATTTGTTTCATGGGATAAGCCAATTAGTAGACCTTGTCCGAAATGTAGTGCATTATTAGTAGAGAAAAAATTGAAAAAAGGTGTTCAAATCCAATGTACAAACAGTGACTGTGACTACGAGGAAACACCGTCAGAATAAAGAGGTAAAGAAATGACAGAACAAATAGTTAACGTTATCGGTGCGGGTTTAGCTGGTAGTGAGGCGGCATGGCAAATCGCTAAGCGCGGGGTAAAGGTGCGCCTATATGAAATGCGTCCGGTCAAGCAAACACCTGCACACCATACAGACAAATTTGCAGAGCTTGTATGTTCCAATTCATTACGTGCCAACACATTAACAAATGCAGTTGGCGTCATTAAAGAAGAAATGCGCATGTTAGACTCTGTAATTATGACAGCTGCTGATAAATGTGCTGTACCGGCTGGTGGAGCGCTTGCAGTAGATCGTCACGAATTCGCTGGATATGTAACAGAAGCAGTGAAAAATCATCCACTTGTAGAAGTAATCCATGAGGAAGTAACTGAAATTCCAGAAGGGATTACAGTAATAGCGACAGGTCCACTAACATCAGAAGCGCTTGCTACGAAAATTAAAGAGTTAACAGGTGAAGAGTACTTATACTTTTATGATGCAGCAGCACCGATTTTAGAAAAAGACAGTATCGATATGGATAAAGTCTATTTAAAATCACGCTATGATAAAGGGGAAGCAGCGTATTTAAACTGCCCAATGACAAAGGAAGAATTTAATGCATTCCGCGAAGCATTAATAACAGCAGAATGTGCACCATTAAAAGAATTCGAAAAAGAAAAGTACTTTGAAGGCTGCATGCCGATTGAAGTTATGGCAGCACGTGGTGAAAAAACAATGACTTTCGGTCCTATGAAGCCGGTTGGTCTTGAAGATCCGAAAACAGGAAAACGCCCATATGCAGTTGTGCAGCTTCGTCAAGATGATGCGGCGGGTACGTTATACAATATCGTAGGCTTCCAAACGCATTTAAAATGGGGAGAGCAAAAACGTGTATTCTCAATGATTCCTGGTTTAGAAAACCTTGAAATCGTTCGCTATGGTGTAATGCATCGTAACACGTTTATTAACTCACCAAAAGTGTTAAATAAAACATATCAATTACGTTCAAATCCAAATATCTTCTTTGCCGGTCAAATGACAGGTGTTGAAGGGTATGTGGAATCTGCAGGTAGCGGTTTAATTGCAGGTATAAATGCTGCTCGACTTGCGAAAGGTGAGGAATTACTATACTTCCCTGTTGAAACTGCTTTAGGTTCAATGGCTCGTTACATTACAGAAGCTGATTCGAAAAACTTCCAACCGATGAATGTGAACTTTGGTTTATTCCCAGACATTGGGGAGCGTATTAAATCAAAGGCAGAGCGAGCAGAACGTCATGCTAACCGTGCTTTAGAAACAATTCGAAATTTTGTGAATTCACAAACAATTTAATTGCTAAAGGCCTCTAATTATTGATATAATTTTAGAGGCTTTTTATATTGTGTAATTCTTTTGGGTTCCTGTAATTGGATAATGCGTCGTTAAATTATAAACAAATGAATAATTTTTTAGCCATTTGCACATATTTTGCTTGCACTATTTCTTGGATAGGTATAGTGTCAGTATGTATGTTTTTAAAATTTCGAATTTCTTTGTTAAATATAACTTACTATGTACTACCGAAAATATATTTGGAGGTAGATGAACTGTGTTAAATAATCCGGCTGAAGCTTTAAAGCAATTTATAAAATACGTGCAATTAGAAAGAAATTTTTCAGTACATACAGTACGAGAATATGAAACAGATATTAAACAATTTGTAGCTTTCTTAGAAAGTGAAGGAATACAATGTTTAGCGGATGTGGAGTATATTCATGCAAGATTGTATGTAACAAAGCTTTATGATGAAAACTTGGCTCGAACATCCATTTCAAGAAAAATATCATCTATTAGGTCGTTTTTCCGTTATTTAAATCGAGAAGTTGATTTAGATGATGCACCATTCCGCTCTCTTTATCATCCGAAAAAAGAGGAAAGACTTCCGAACTTTTTTTATGAGGAAGAGCTACAGCAGTTATTTGCTACATCAAGCGGTAGTGATGATAAATCGATTCGTAATATGGCAATTTTAGAATTGCTATATGCTACTGGTATTCGTGTTAGTGAATGTGTATCAATTGAACTCGATCAAATTGATTTTTATTATTCGATTTTGCGTGTTATGGGAAAAGGACGTAAAGAACGAATTGTGCCGTTTGGTCAATACGCACATGACGCTCTACTAAAATATATTAAAGAAGTGCGTCCAAAACTGATGAAAAATAAAGAGCATCAGCGATTATTTGTAAATATGCGTGGTGGGGAACTTTCAGCGCGGGGTGTACGTCATATATTAAACGACATGATGGAAACCGCATCGCTACATTCAAAAATTTATCCCCATATGTTACGTCATACATTTGCGACGCATTTATTAAATAATGGTGCTGATTTACGTACTGTTCAAGAATTGCTTGGGCATGCGCATTTATCTTCTACGCAAGTGTATACACATGTTACTAAAGAACATCTACGAAATACGTACATGAATGCTCATCCTAGAGCATAGTTTAGGGGGATTCAATCATATGGGACAAATTCATGCAACAACGATTTTTGCAATTCAGCATAATGGTGAATGCGCAATGGCTGGTGATGGGCAAGTTACGTTAGGGAACGCAGTTGTAATGAAAAATACTGCGCGTAAGGTCAGACGTCTATTCAATGGGCAAGTTTTAGCGGGCTTTGCAGGTTCTGTAGCGGATGCTTTCACATTATTTGAAATGTTTGAAGGAAAGTTAAATGAATACAATGGTAATCTTCAGCGTGCTGCTGTAGAAGTGGCGAAACAATGGCGCGGTGATAAAATGCTCCGTCAATTAGAAGCGATGCTTATCGTAATGGATAAAACATCTCTATATATTGTTTCAGGTACAGGAGAAGTAATTGAGCCGGATGATGGCATTTTAGCTATTGGTTCAGGAGGCAACTACGCATTGTCAGCGGGGCGTGCTTTAAAAATGCATGCAGGTGAGCACTTAACGGCAAAGGAAATTGCGGAAGCTGCACTTAAAACTGCTGCTGATATTTGTGTGTTTACAAATCATAACATTATTGTGGAGGCGCTATAATGAAAAATTTTAACTTAACGCCAAGACAAATTACTGAAAGTTTAAATCGCCATATTGTAGGTCAAACTGAAGCTAAACGAGCTGTTGCTATTGCACTTCGTAATCGTTATCGTCGTTCGTTATTAGCAGATGAAATAAAATCGGAAATTATCCCGAAAAATATTTTAATGATTGGACCTACAGGTGTCGGAAAGACGGAGATTGCACGTCGAATCGCAAAATTAACAAATGCACCGTTTATCAAAGTCGAAGCAACAAAGTTTACGGAAGTAGGTTATGTTGGTCGTGATGTGGAATCAATGGTACGCGATTTAGTGGAAGCATCTCGTCGATTAGTAAAAGAGGAAATGATGGAAGCTGTGCAAGAACAAGCTGAAAGAATGGCGAATGATGCGCTAGTCAAATTGCTTGTGCCGTCAAAATTAAAGTCGAAAATGCCACAAAACCCATTCGGTATGTTATTTGGGCAACAACAAGAAGAACAAAAGCAAGAGTCTCCACAGGAAGAGGCGGAAGTACGTTCTCGACGAACTCAAGTAGCAGAAGATTTAAAGGCTGGAAAGTTAGAGGAGCAATGGGTAACGATTGAAGTTACAGAACAGTCCCCACCTATGTTT
>JBJEFO010000084.1:0-5631 GCA_051874135.1 Lysinibacillus sp. | reverse complement strand
TAGGTGCAGCAGAAAGTGCCATCTTCACAAACTTCAACACGCTTTTTGCGCTAATCGGTGCGTATATTTTTTTAGGAGAGAAAATGCATCTACAGCAGTATATCGGCTGTGTATTGATTATTTGTGCCGTTATTGTTGGAACGGGTGGACTCGATATGAAAGCAAAACAGTGGATTAAATTAAAGAGAGAGAAAGCTACTGAAGAGATTTAGTTTCAGATCAAACAATGAACCAATTAATAATATCAATTTAAATTTAAAGAGAAAACGAGAATAAAAGTAGATTTCTTATAATAAAAAGAAGAGGGGGAGAAAAAACACCTACTATTTAAAGTAGGTGTCGAAAGCATTATTTAGGAAGACTATCTAGGTATTGCTGAATTTTATCAACATTCAAGTTAACGACACTCACGAAGCTATTTAATAAAACGTGCGCTACAATCGATGTTAAAAGGCGCTTAGTCTTATAGTAAAGAAACGCGAAAATAAGCCCGCAAATTGTATACAGCAAAATGTGTGTGAAATCAAAGTGGATTGCTGCAAAGACGATGGCGCTGACAATCGCTGATAACCAAAAGCCCCATACTTGAAAAAATGAACCGAAAATAACGCGTCGGAAGACAAATTCCTCTAAAATAGGGCCAATGATTGCGATGACAATAACCATAACGGGTGCAAGTTTCGCAATTTCTACAAGGGAGGCTGTATTTTCAGAGCCAGCTTCGATGCCAAGCAACATTTCAATATAAGATCCGAACATTTGTCCAAACAATACCATAAAGAAGCCGAGAATACCCCAGCCAATTGCTTGAGATGTTGTTGCCTTTTCTCCATCAAAAATGTGGAAAAAGTTTTTGTCACGTAGTACAAGTAGGGCAATAATGATGAGCGACAAAATACCGAAAATAAACGACCACCAACCAGTTAAAATAGCGGCCTTTTCATTAGCAGGGGCGTCAACTAAACCGAATACAAAATCATGTACGCCAGGTAATAAAACTAGGAAAGAGGATAATTGGAACACGAAAATATAGGTAAGCAATATATAAAGAGCCGTTTTATATGGCTTACGCTGTTCTTTAACAGTTGAATTCAAACGAATAACTCCTTTTGTCTTTGACTATGCTGTATAAGCATTACCTATATTTTAGATGAATGTGAAAAAAAAACAAAATTTTTTGTAGTTGATGCTTGCAAAAAAAAATGGAATTTATTAATATAAGAATTGTGTTAGCACTCCCTAGTGTTGAGTGCTAATAAATTAAAAATACACATTAAATTTGTAGGAGGTTGTTTCACTTGTTAAGACCATTAGGTGATCGTATCATTATCGAACTAGTTGAGGTGGAAGAGAAAACAGCATTCGGTATCGTACTTCCAGATTCAGCTAAAGAAAAACCACAAACAGGTAAAGTTGTGGCAGTTGGAACAGGTCGTGTTCTAGATAACGGCACTCGTGTCGAGCTTGACGTACAAGAGGGCGATGAAATTATTTTCTCTAAATTCGCAGGCACAGAAGTGAAATACGAAGGCAAAGAATACTTAATTTTACGCGAAAGTGACATCTTAGCAGTAATTGCTTAATTTTAAATTTAATTCGTAAATATCAAGCGCCCGTGAATTTCGCCGGCGCTTTGATGCACAACAGATTTAGTATAAAAAAGCTTAACAATTTTAGGAGGGTATTTTAAATGGCAAAAGACATTAAGTTTTCAGAAGAAGCGCGTTCATTAATGGCGGCTGGTGTTGATAAATTAGCTAATGCTGTAAAGGTAACACTTGGTCCAAAAGGCCGTAACGTAGTACTTGAGAAAAAATTCGGTTCTCCGTTAATCACAAACGATGGTGTTTCAATTGCAAAAGAAATCGAGCTTGAAAACCCATACGAAAACATGGGGGCAAAATTAGTAGCAGAAGTTGCTTCGAAAACGAACGAAATCGCTGGTGACGGTACAACGACTGCAACAGTACTTGCACAAGCAATGATTCGTGAAGGTCTTAAAAACGTAACAGCTGGTGCTAACCCAGTAGGTATCCGTAAAGGGATCGACAAAGCGGTAGCTGCAGCTTTAACTGAATTACAAGCAATTTCTCGTCCAGTAGAAAACAAAGAGTCAATCGCACAAGTAGCGGCTATCTCTTCAGCTGACGAAGAAATCGGTCAATATATTGCAGATGCTATGGAAAAAGTAGGTAACGATGGCGTTATTACAATCGAAGAGTCTAAAGGTTTCACAACAGAATTAGACGTTGTAGAAGGTATGCAATTCGACCGCGGTTACCTTTCTCACTACATGGTAACAGATACAGACAAAATGGAAGCTGTACTTGATAACCCATACATCTTAATTACTGATAAGAAAATTTCTAATATCCAAGAAGTACTACCTGTGTTAGAGCAAGTAGTTCAACAAGGTCGTCCATTACTTATGATTGCGGAAGATGTTGAAGGTGAAGCATTAGCAACATTAGTAGTAAACAAATTACGCGGTACATTCCATGCTGTAGCTGTTAAAGCACCTGGTTTCGGTGACCGTCGTAAAGCAATGTTAGAAGACATCGCAATCTTAACTGGTGGTCAAGTAATCACTCAAGATTTAGGCTTAGATTTAAAAACAGCTGACATTACGTCATTAGGTCGCGCTGCGAAAGTTGTTGTATCAAAAGACAATACAACAATCGTTGAAGGTGCTGGTAACACAGCTGATATCGAATCTCGTATCGGTCAAATCCGTTCACAACTTGCAGAAACAACTTCTGAGTTCGATAAAGAAAAATTACAAGAGCGCTTAGCAAAATTAGCTGGCGGTGTAGCAGTAATCAAAGTTGGTGCTGCAACTGAAACAGAATTAAAAGAGCGCAAATTACGTATCGAGGACGCATTAAACTCTACTCGTGCTGCGGTAGAAGAAGGTATCGTATCAGGTGGTGGTACAGCCCTTCTAAACGTATATGCTGCAGTAGAAAAAGTACTTGATAATGTAGAAGGCGACGTAGCAACAGGCGTACGTATTATTTTACGTGCTTTAGAAGAACCAGTACGTCAAATCGCTGAAAACGCAGGTCTTGAAGGTTCAATCATCGTTGACCGCTTAAAACGCGAAGAAGTAGGTGTTGGTTTCAACGCTGCAACTGGCGAATGGGTAAACATGATTGAAGCAGGTGTAGTTGACCCAGCTAAAGTAACTCGTTCAGCACTTCAAAACGCAGCTTCTGTAGCAGCTCTATTCTTAACAACTGAAGCAGTAGTAGCAGACATCCCAGAACCAGCAGGCGCAGGTATGCCAGACATGAGCGGCATGGGCGGCATGCCAGGGATGATGTAGGCTCACACGACGTGAGTCAGTCAAGCGTTGTCGCAGGACGCGACGAACTTAGCTTGACTTCCTTTGTTAAGGATTTACAGCGTTTTTTAACGATATGAGCGTTAGCCATTAGAAAGCCATTGAATATACGTTTCAACACTTCCTTTTGTGAAGTTGTATATAAAATACGAAATAACAGCCACTTTCCATAAATTTATGGAAAGTGGTTTTTTCTATGCAATTAAATAGCTAGCTATTAGTAATGTAGCTTAAACGATTTTCACAACATAGTGATAAAATCGTTAATTCCTCTCGTCATTTGCTTATAATAAAGGAAAAAACAAAGCAGGTGGTTCGGTGGAAACAATCGTAAAGGTAAAGCGGATTTGCATAGAAAACTTAAAGAATGTCGGCTTTGGGGAACTTCATGTGAATACGGATTTTGAAACGTTAACGCAAGCAGATGTGGTCGGGCTTTATGGGCAAAACGGGTCGGGGAAAACGGCCATCGTCAATGCATTTGAAATATTAAAAGGCTTAGTTTCTAGTAGTGTAAGCGTACGGAAATTACCAGAAAATACACGGCAGCTAATTCATGTGGAGCATGAGCGGGCGAAATTAACATTTGAATTTCTCATTCAAAATCCAATAGGTACGTTTTTTGTCGAGTATTATGTAGAACTAGCACGAGGAGAAGAGCGAATCTATGCAGCCGTTGAGCAACTAAGTTATCGGGAAAATAAGCTTGAAGCAGCATCAAAAATACTCGTGAAAAAAGGGGAAGAACTACAAATATGTGCACAATCATTGGAAGATTTAAGCGAGAAACACCGTATAACGGCTATGGTGACGAGCCATTTATCTGAAAAAGAAAATACATCATTTATTTTCCATAAAGAACTAAAGCCAATGTTACAAGATCTTTTAGCTGAAGCTGAATACGAGCTTATTGAAAATATTGTGATGGATTTTAACCGAGACTTACATGTCATTACGAATAGAAGTATTGGCATGGTGATGGCAAAATACATTATGCCGTTCAATGTATATTTAGATCAGTCGCGCGGCATGATTCCGTACGATTTATCAGCACCTGCATTACTTCCAGAATCACTGTATGAAACGCTAGTTGATGTAATTAATCAAACGAATGAGGTTTTATCAACGATTATCCCAGATTTAAAAATTGACATTCAAAAAATTACAGAGCAAATGTTAGATAACGGAGAGCGTGGTGTACAGTTTGAGTTTTTGTCGAATCGGGCAGGAAGAATATTGCCACTACGAACAGAATCGGAAGGGATTTTAAAAATCATTTCCATCTTAAGCGCATTAATTGCTGTTTATAATAAACCGAACGCTTGCATCGTCATCGATGAGCTCGATTCAGGTGTATTCGAGTATTTGCTAGGCGAGCTATTGAAAATTATTGAACAAACTGGACAAGGACAGCTGTTTTTCACTTCCCACAATTTACGTATACTCGAAGTCCTTTCCGGAGAAAATTTATGGTTTACAACATCTAATGAGCATAACCGCTATATTCAACTGACAGGTATAAAAGAACGTAACAATACGCGAGATGTCTATTTACGAGCCATTCAGCTAGGTGGACAACAAGAGGAAATATACAAGGAAACGAAGGCATTTCATATTAAACGAGCTTTTAGGAAAGCAGGGAAGTGAAATGAGCAAAAAAGTCATTTTAGTCATTGTAGAAGGGCAAACAGAGGAGCTAATATTATTTGATTTTTTGCAGGAGCGGTTTTCAAATGCTGAAGTACGGATTGATATACAGTGCGGGGATATCGTAGGCAACTGGAATCGGAAATTTGGCACAGCAAAGGTCGCTATTGAAGATGTTGTGACAAATTATTTAGAGCTGTATCGTTTAATGCCGAGTGATTTATTGGCTATTATTCAGTTTACAGATACAGATGGTTGTTTTATAGCGAATAAATATATTCGAGTAGACAGAGAATTAGCGAGAAAAATGCGCTACAGCCCAAAGGCTATTTATGTATCGAACCAAGACAAAAAACTACAAATGATTCAACGTAATAAGGACAAAGCACAAAGTATGGTCAAACTTGCTAATAACAAGACGCTAAAAGCGATAAACTTACGAATACCGTATTGCCTCGGCTATTTCTCTGTTAATTTGGATCACGTGTTATGGGATGAACAAAATACAACGGGGCGTAGCAAATTAGATAAAGCCGAACAGTTTTTAGAGCAACTAGCAGAACCGCTCGATCAATTTATGATGCAATTTATTTTAGTGGACCCCCATTTGCCATTGGAGGAAAAGCTAGAAAAGTCTTGGA